>JANOED010000062.1:0-2947 GCA_031413035.1 Leifsonia sp.
GTAGACCTTGCTGATGATAGCCTTAAGGTTAGACTCGGAGCTTCGGATAAAACTGTAGCAACAACTACTCGTCATTCTTGCTCAGAACGACTGACACCGAGCCGGCGACGGAACTCGCGGAGATGGGTCCGTTCGCAGGAATGCCCGTGGACTCCTCGTGCCACCCCTCCGCGTCCTGCCAAGCCCGGAACAGCATCCCACCCTCAAGGCTGAAGACCTCCGGCCATCCTGTCGGCGACACTGCCAAGGCGATGGGGCCCCAGGTCTCGATGCCGGTCGCCTCGGCGTGCCACCCCTGGTCGTCGCCCCACACCCGGTACAGAACTCCCCCTTGAGAGACGAAGACCGTCGGCCAGAGTCCGCCCAAGTCGCCAGCGGCAATTTCTCCGGTGATCTCGACACCGGTGTTCATGCGCTGCCAACCCGACGGTGTCTCTACGTTGAGGATCAAGCGACCCTCGTCGAGAGTCATAACAAATGAACGATCGCGCATCGCCACCGCTGCCACAGTGGTCGCAGTAGAGCGAACGCCAGTGCTCGTTACTGTCCACAAGCCACTCGCCGAGGAGGCAATTCTCAGTTCACCACCCTCAACGAAAAACACCTCGGGTGCCCTGACCCCAACCTGAATCGCAGAGAGATCGGTCAGCGCTGGGTCAAGACGCGTGCTGCGCAGCTGCCAGCCCAGCGGGGTCGACAGCACCTCCCGGAGGCCGGTGGTGAACTGGCCGTAGTGGATGAAGTTCGAGACCGTAGCAGGATCCACGGTGCGGTATGTCAAGGGCCCGGTCTGAGCTCCACCGTTCCAGAAGTCCTCGGAGACCAAGATCGTGCCGTCGTCGTTGATCTGCTCAACGAGAGCTACGTGACCGTCCACACTGTAACCCGCAGCACCTCCGACCCACTGCGCCACCGACCCAACCGCGGGAGCCTTGTCTACCCGATAGCCGTCGACGATCGCCCGAGAAGCCCAGTCGGCCGCGTTTCCGGGATGGGTACGCGGGCGCTCTACACCGGCGCTGATCAAACGCCACGCAACGTAGTTGGTGCAGTTGTGACCCGGGCTCATGCCCCAATACGACAGCTCGTTGGCCGCGCCACGGGCGGCGGCCCATGCGCCGTTGTCACACTCGTCCGCCTGGCACACAACATTGGCCGTCGCCGGCAGGGCGGGCGCAATTACCAGTGCGGCACACAGCACGATGCCAGCCACGAGCTTTCGTGGGCCGAAACTGGCGCCCTGAGTAGACAGCATGAGTCGATCATTGCATTGCGCTTTGCCGCACCAACCCGTTCTTACCACGCCGCCCCAAAGAGTTGCCAAACGAGACAGTGCTCGTTCATGAGCCGGACACGTCGCGACGCCTCAGTGCCGAGGGCGATAATGGGTCAATGCCCACCAGCGACGAAGTCGACCGCATCGTCGATGCGTGGTCGCGGGAGCGTCCCGACCTCGACTTCTCGCCCCTGCAAGTACTCAGTCGGGTTGGCAGGTTGGCGCGTCACCTGGAGCGGGCGAGGCGCGCCTCGTTCGAGGCATCCGATCTAGAGGTCTGGGAATTCGACGTTCTCTCGGCGTTGCGCCGGGCTGGCGCGCCCTACCAGCTCAGCCCCAAGGCCCTGCTGCAGCAGACCCTCGTCTCCAGCGGCACCATGACCAACCGCATTGATCGGCTCGTCACGCGGGGGCTCGTCGAACGCCGCACCGACCCGAACGACGGGCGCGGCATCCTCGTAGTCATGACGCCCGAGGGCCGTGAGCGAGTGGATGCCGCGATCCGAACGCTGCTCGCCGCAGAATCCGAACTCCTCGAACGCCTCAGTGCTCCCGACCAGGAGCGGTTGAGCGCACTACTCAGGAAGCTGAGTCTGGACTTCGATTAGGGATTCTGGGGTCCCACCTGCCGAGGCTGCGTAGCTAGATTGGAAGGATGCCCGTCGCCGCCGATCTCGAAGCTCCGCACCGCGAGCGCACCCTCAACCCGTTGACCGACGGGTTCGGGGTGAGCGCTCGTGCCCACGAGCATCGACTGCTGTCGGCGGCCCGCCCGGCGCTTCCCGTGTTGAACTGGCTGGGAATGTTCGCGAAACCCCTACTGAAGGTTCCCCGGCTCGGCTGGATCACCGCCGACCCACTGACTGCCAGGGCAGTGCTCAACGATCCCGACCACTTCACTCTGCTGAGCGAAGGCGGGGTCGGGCACCTCTGGGCTCAGATTCTCGGGGATTGGGTTTACGACCTGTTCGACGGCCCGGGTCACTACGACCTGCGCACCCGCAGCCGCGAACTGTTCACCGAGAAAACCAGCGCCGGCTTCGTCGAGCGGGCGTGGGCACCGCGGCTCGCGGTTGCCAAGGCGGCACTCGACGCCGGAGAAGAAGTCGACCTCGCCGATCTGTCGAGAATCCTGGTCGGCCAGATGGTCGTGAGCCTGCTCGGGATGCCCGCGGCGGACACGGATGCCGCTTACCGCGAGATCTTCGAGACGGGTGAGCGACTGGCATCCATCGCGCTAGGCACCACGGCCGACACGGTTCTGCCACCGCACAAGATCGAGGCGGCTCGGGTCATCGTCACGCAGCTGACAGGACACATCGGCGACGTCTTCGACACGGCCAGCAGCAACACGATCATTGGTCGCTGCCGTGATCTCGGGCTGACACTGCAGGAGACGCAGGGCCTGTCGACTCTGCTCATGGTCGCCGGAACCGAGACGGCCGCCTCGGCAATGGCCCGCACCGCGGCCCTGCTCTACGACACCGGCGAGCAGCATCGGCTGCTCGCGGCCCCAAAGTTTCGGGAGAACGCGGTGCGGGAGGCCCTGCGGGTGACGTCGCCAGCGCCAATTATCGGGCGGTCGGTGCTCGCCGATCTGACCATCGGCGACCGAACGCTTCGCGCCGGTGAACGCATCATCGTGCTCACCTGGACGGCGAACAACCTCGC
>JANOED010000063.1:0-2156 GCA_031413035.1 Leifsonia sp.
GCGCTGCGGGCGGCGGCCAGCCCGTTGAGCACGCAGTTGCGCGCTAGTTGCTTGGCGGCATCCGGATCAATTTCGGCTCCGACCTTGCCTGTTGCTGGGAGCACGCCGTCGACCATGGGCAGTTGTCCCGAAGTGAACACGAGGTTGCCGCTGACGACCGCCGGAATGTAGGCGGCCACGGGCTTTGACGCAGTGGGGACGGTCAATCCCAGTTCTGCGAGGCGATCGTCGAGTTTCGACATCAGGAGTCCTTCTTCTCACGCTTGAGGTAAGCCACGAGTCCGCCCTCGGGGCCAGTCACGACCTGAACCAATTCCCAGCCGTCAGAGCCCCAATTGTTTAGGATCGCGGCGGTGTTGTGAATCATCAGGGGGGTGGTGAGGTACTCCCACGTCGGCATTGGGGGTGTCCATTCAGGTTGGGGTAAGGTGTGGTCCCGTACCATTGAGTCTATGTCTGCCCAAAATTCTCCGCGCAGGGGCGTGTTTACCGCCGTCGCCGGCATAGTCGGTTTCAGTGCGCTCAGTGGCCTCTTGGTGACCGTGATGGTCGCCCCCGCCCTAGCCGTTACCGGCATTACTGCCTCGAGCACCATCGGTATCTTCGATGCGCTGCCGGAGTACATCGCCATCAACCAGCAGCCGGAGCGCAACACCCTGTACGCGCAGTTCACCGGGTCTGGCAACGAAGGCGGCTACTACCCGATCGCGACGATCTACGACCAGAACCGCCAAGAGGTCAGCTATGACGACATCTCGCCGTTCGCGCTCGATGCCGCGGTCGCAGGAGAAGACCGCCGATTCTGGGAGCACGGCGGTGTCGATGTTCCTTCCGTGATCCGCGCTGCGGTGGGTAACGCCACGGGCACCTCCGCGAGTGGCGCCTCGACGCTGTCGATGCAGACCGTGAAGAACATCTTTGTGCAGCAGGCTCTTCAGGAGCCGACCGAAGAGTTGCGGCAGGCCGCCTACGATAGTGCCGTGTCGGTCTCGTTCGACCGCAAGCTCAAGGAAATGAAGCTCGCGATCGGGCTGGAGAAGTCCTACACAAAGAAGGAAATCCTCACCGCGTATCTCAACATCGCGTTCTTCGGAGACAACACCTACGGAATTCAGGCGGCAGCGCAGCGCTACTACAGCGTCGACGCGAAGGACCTCACGCTGCCTCAGGCCGCGAGCCTCATCGCGATCGTGCAGTTTCCCAACCAGCGCGGACTCGATGACCCCGAGAACTACGAGGCCAACCAAGACCGGCGAGACGTGGTTCTCTTCAGCATGTACGACGTGGGATACATCACCGAGGCTGAGTACGAGGATGCGATAGCAGTTCCGGTTGACGACACAACCCTGCTTCCTTCCGAGCCGACTAGCGGGTGTATTGGCGCCTATTCATACGCCAAGTGGTTCTGCGACTATGTCGTCAAGAACGTGAAGAACTTCGAATTCCTCGGCGCAAATGAGCAGGAGCGTGAGGACAACTGGAAGCGCGGTGGGTACTCGCTCTACACCACCCTCGACCTCGACGTTCAGATCCCGGCTCAAGACCTCATGTGGGCGAATGTGAACCCCGATGAGACGGCGCTGCAGCTGGGCGGCGCGACCGTGTCGGTGCAGCCGGGTACGGGCCGTGTTCTAGTGATGGCCGAGAACAAGTACTTCGACGACACCCTCGAGGGCGGCGGCACGGCGACCTCCGCAGTCAACTACAGCACCAGCTACGAATACGGTGGCTCGAGCGGTATGCAGTCCGGATCGACCTACAAGCTCTTCACCCTGCTTGATTGGCTTGCCAAGGGCAAGGGTCTCTACGAGCGAATCAGCGGTGACCAGCGCACCGAGAATCAGGCCAAGTTCAAGGACAGCTGTATCGACGGCGGTGGTCCGTGGGGCGGACTCTACCCCTTCAAGAACGACTCTGGCGGAAACCCCGGGGCCATCAGTGTCTACGATGCGACGCGCAGTTCTGTGAACGGTGCCTTTATCTCCATGGCGCTTCAGCTCGACATGTGCAACATTCGTAAAGTCGCCGAGTCAATCGGTGTTGAGCGAGCCGATGGGAACGTGCTTCAGACGAACCCCTCATCGGTATTGGGCACCAACGAGGTCACCCCGCTGAGCATGGCGGGTGCCTACGCTGCGGTTGCTGCCGGAGGAAAG
>JANOED010000064.1:0-1610 GCA_031413035.1 Leifsonia sp.
CCGAAACTCCGAAGCCGACGAGAATCAGGGCGCTGAGCAGCCAGTGGCTTCGATCCCGCCTAGCCGGAGGAACCACGGCCGCCTTAGCCGAGGCCACGTGACCTCCCCAGCTCGAGCACGACGGCCTGCCACGCGGCGGCGTGATCGTCGGCCGACCGAACGGGAACCACGAGCCAGCCAGCGTCCACCAGCTGTTCGTCGAGCCGAGTAGCGCTCGCCGGCACGCCGAAACTGCGGTCGAGGTGATCGAGCGCAGTGGTGCTGCGCACCAAAAACGCGACGGCGAACTCGCCCGGGCGGCGGTGGGCGAGCATCCACTCGATAGTTTCCGGCGTCGGGGTTCCGACGATCGCGAACACTGGTCCGGTCACGCCGCGCGGCATTTCGACAGGCTCGGCAGTGTCGGTGAGTCGCAACGACGCCAGCCGGGAGAGAAACTCCTCGTCACCCCAGGTGCGCTGGCGATCGTGCGCGGCGGCGTCGAGCTGTGCCGGGCCAGACTCCTCGATCGCGACCCGGAAGCCCTTGCGGCGCAGGTGCACCGCGACCGACGCGAGCATGCGAACCACCCACTCGAACGCGTCCGACTCGCCGCCCTCCGCGTCGCGGTAGCCACGAATCGTCGTGTCGATAACGATGCGGGCCTCGGGAAAGCTGCGCTGCTCCTCTTGCCGCACCATCAGATCGCCGAGTCGCGCGGACGCCCGCCAGTGCACCCGACGCATCGCGTCGCCTGATCGGTACTCGCGAGTCATCACGTCGTCGTCGTCGCCCGCTGCCCGACGCTGCACCAGCCGCGACTCCCCGTCGCCCGCGGGCATCGACAGCCCGGTGTCTGCCAGCGGCACCACCTCGGGCGTCACCGTCAGCAGGTCCGGCTCCCCCACCGCCGCCCGACTCACGGCCAGACCGAACGGGTCGGCGAGCTCGACCCAGAGCGGTCCCACCGGAACGATGCCCCGGCGCGGCGGTGTCAGGTCGTACTCGAGCGTGGTGTGGTTGCGGGCGATGAAACGGGGGCCGCGGGCATCCAGCCCCTGAAGCCTCTGATCGTCAGTAGTCCACGGATGCCACGGCAAAACATCCCGCCAGGTGGCAGCCAGACTCGGCCACGGCGCCGCGTTGCTCACCTTGAGAGTGACCGTCGTCGTGCTTCCCGCCCCCACCACGCGCGGAGCGAACGTGCGCGCAACCCGCAACCGCGGCCGACGCAGCAGCATGAGCACGACCCCGATGGCGGGCAGCGCCGCGAGCAGGCAGGCGACGTAGAGCAGCTGCAGGCTTCCGCTCGCGTAGGCGGCGATGATGCCCACGGCGGCACTGCCCACGAACCACCAGCCGCGACGGGTCAGGTGAACACCGGTTCGGGCAGGGCGGGACGACATGGGGCGAACTCACACCCCGGTTGCGCTCAGCGGCACCGGAGTTTCTGACACGATGCGCGTGATGATGTCAGCGACGCTGCCACCCGACAGGGCGGAACCGCCAGCACCGGCGCGACGGGCGGCGATCAGCCGATGACCGAGCACTGGGATTGCTAGCGCGTCGATGTCGTCGGGCAACACGAACTCGCGGCCGTCGAGGGCCGCGCGAGCCTTCGAGGCCCGCAC
>JANOED010000065.1:0-2020 GCA_031413035.1 Leifsonia sp.
GCCGTCAGTTCGCCGAAGAAGACTTCATCGCGTACTACTCGAACTACTCGGGTACGTCATTTACCGCGCAGGTGTGGACGAATAACGCGTGGATCGCGGCGCAAGCGATCGGCCTCGGGATTCTCGGTGTGTTCACTCCCGCGGTGCTCATGTCGAACGCCCAGAACATCGGGCTCAGTGCCGCTATCATGGCCGAGTTCGGGCACCTCGACGACTTCTTCCTGTACATCGCACCGCACGGCCAGCTTGAGCTGTACTCGATCTTCGTGGCGGGGGCGGCGGGCATCCGAATCTTCTGGGCCTGGATCGCGCCGGGCGCTCGCACCCGCGCGCAGTCGCTCGCTGAGACCGGGCGGGCGCTATTCACCATCGTCATTGGGTTGATTCTCGCCCTGCTCGTCTCCGGCATAATCGAAGGATTCGTCACCCGGCAGGACTGGCCCTGGGTCATCAAGATCGGCATCGGCACGATCGCGCTCGCCGCGTTCCTGGTGTACCAGTGGGTCGTTGGCGGGCGCGCTTATCGAGCCGGTGAGACCGGCGACCTCGACGAGTTCGAGGCCGGCGCGCGGCAGCTCGTCGCAGGCTGAGGCAGGCGGCACCTTAACGAGTGGATGCCCGGGGCCGACCGAGCATCCTGACCTGGTGGCTGACTTAGCCGCTAGCCTTTCTTGCGGTCGAAGATCAGACCGTAGCTGAAGCCGGCAATCAGCGCGCCGACGATCGGTGCGACGATGAAGACCCAGAGCTGGCCGACCGCCTCGGGGCCACCGAAGATCGCGGAGGCGATCGAACGAGCCGGGTTCACTGACGCGCCCGAGACCGGAATCGCGACCAAGTGGATGACCGTCAACGCAAGCCCGATCGCGAGTGGGGCGAAGCCGCTGGCTGCGCGTCGGTCGGTCACGCCGAGGATCACGGTGAGGAACACCGCGGTCAGCACGACCTCGGCAACTATCACCGGCACGAGGCCGAAGCCGCCGAGCGAACCCTCGTCGAAGCCGTTCGCGGCGAACCGCCCGCCGACTGCAGTGTCGAGCGCGCCGGCCGGGCCGGTCGCGAGCAGCACGTAGATGAAGGTCGCGCCGAGCGCGCCGCCGACGATCTGTGCGACGACGTAGAGGGGAACGTCCTTCCACGAGAAACGTCCAGCCGCGGCTGCGCCGAGGGTGACAGCCGGGTTGAAGTGGCCACCCGAGATGTGTCCGACCGCGTAGGCGCCGGCGAGCACGGCGAGTCCCACAGCGAGAGCGATCGGCAGGATACCGGCCGAGGGAGCCGTGAAGATCGCAGTTCCGACGACTGCGGAGACGAGCAGGAACGTGCCGAACAGTTCGGCGCTCAGCCGCTGCGCGAGCGACGAGGAGGTGTCGAGGTCAACATCAGCGTTGGCGACAGGAGTGGCCACAGTGGAGCCTTTCGTTGGAGTGGAGAAGGTGAAGACGGTGGAGAGGGTGGAGAGGACGGAGGCGGTGGAGAGGGTGGAGAGGACGGAGGCGGTGGAGAGGGCGGAGAAGGTGGAGAAGGTGGAGAGAGCGGAGACGGTGGAGAACTGGGCGGTTAGAGCCTAGAGCCTGCCCGCCGCCTTGAGCGCGATATAGCGGTCGGCGAGTGCGGGGGGCAGTTCCTGTGGTGCGCCCGTCACTACCTCGCCGCCGAGCTGGCGAATCGCCGCAGCAACCCGCACCTGGTCAAGCAGCGCACGCTCGGCCGCGGCGGCCCGGTACACGGCATCCCGATTCGAGCGGTCCAGCGTCGCTGCCAGCACCGTCGGGTCGGTGACGGATGACACGACCACCGTGTGCCGCCGCGTCAGCTGGGGCAGCACCGACAGCAAGCCGCGGGAGGCACCGGGCGCGTCAATCGTCGTGGCAAGCACCACGAGGGCCCGGTGCGGTGTCACGGAGCGCACGAGGGACGGCACCGCCGCCCAGTCTGGCTCGATGAGCTCGGGCTCAACCGGCGCCATCGTGGTGACCATGCGGGACAGCAGTTCGGCGCCGGTCGCGCCCTGCACCCG
>JANOED010000066.1:0-5398 GCA_031413035.1 Leifsonia sp.
GGCCCGCCGGCGCTCGTGTCAGACCTCCGTCGGGCGCTGCGCTCGCAGGGGGCGCGACGCGTGCACTCGGACTACTTCTCGGGCTACTGAGCCGGCTCATTCGCAGCTTCGGGGACAACCGCGCGGGCGGTTGCGGGCTGCGATACACGACCGGGAGACAGCGCGCGCAACGCGTTCAGAATCGTGATGAGGTCAACGACCTCTTGCAACGCCGCACCAACCACCGCGGGGATGAGTCCGAAGGCCGCGACGATCATGAGGGCAACACTCACCGCAATGCCCAGCATTATGCTCTGCAGCGCAATCTGAACGGTGCGATGACCAATACCGACCGCCGCGGCAACGCGCGACAGGTCATCGACGAGGATCACGACATCGGCCGACTCGCTTGCTGCCGTCGAGCCCCGAGCGCCCAGCGCGATTCCCACGTCGGCGGCCGCGAGCACGGGCGCGTCGTTGACGCCGTCGCCGACCATGATCACTGGGCGGGGGGTGGCGGAGCGAACAAGTTCGACCTTGTCGCTCGGCAGGCACTCTGAGTGCACGCGAGTGATGCCGAGCCCGTCGGCGATCGGCCGGGCGGTCTGTTCTACATCGCCGGTGATGAGCAAGGTGTTCGTGACACCGAGGGAGGCGAGCGTGGCCAGAGTTGACGCCGACTCCGCGCGCACCTCGTCCCGAAGCACGATGACCCCGGCAAAGGCGCCGCCGACACCCACATAGACGACTGCCTCACCACTGACGCCCTCGTGCCTCACCAGCCCGGTCGCGCGCCCCTCCACGAATGTGGGCTTGCCGACCACCACGGTCAGGCCGTCGATGGTCGCTTCGATTCCGTGGGTGGCGACCTCGTGAGCGTCAACAGCGTCGCGGAGTGGCAATCCGCGTGATCCTGCCTCGGCAGTGAAGGATTGCGCGAGCACATGCGACGAATATCGTTCGGCCGAGGCGACGTACCCCAGCAGGGTGTTCTCGCTCATCGGGGCGACCGGGAGCACCGCGACCACCGCGGGCATCCCGTAGGTGAGGGTTCCGGTCTTGTCGAAGGCGATGGTCTTTGCGCGGGCAAGCACCTCGAGCGAGGCCGCGCCCTTCATCACGATGCCCGACTTGGCCGCTCTGCTCATCCCGGCCATGAATGCGACGGGCGCCGCAAGCAGCAGCGGGCACGGGGTAGCAACGACGAGAACCTCGGCGAACCGCACGGGATCCCCGGAGACCGCCCACGCGATACCCGCGATCACGAAGGCGACTGCAGTGAACGGCAACGCGTAGCGGTCGGCTAGGCGCACCATGGGAGCCTTCGACTCGGATGCCTCTCGAACGAGCGCGATGATGTGCTGGTACTGGCTGTCGGCAGCAATTGCGGTAGCGACCACCTCGACTGCGCCAGAACCGTTCACCGACCCGCTCAGCAGCGGATCGCCCTCGACCTTCTCGACGGGCAAGCTCTCCCCGGTCAGCGACGATTCGTCGACGGATGCCGCGGCGCTGGTCAGCTCGCAGTCCACGGGCACGATCTCCGCTGGCCGCACCAGCAGCCGATCACCGACACCCACCTCGTCGACAGGTACGTCCACGATGGACCCGTCTGCGGCGAACCGGTGCGCGACCTGAGGCACCCGGTCAAGTAACGCCGTGAGTTCGCGCTTGGCGCGGCCGGCTGCGTAGTCCTCGAGGGCCTCCCCGCCGGCGAGCATGAGTACGATGATGAGGCTGGCCCAGTACTCGCCGACCACAACCGTGCTGACGATCGCGGTGACGGCGAGGATGTCGAGACCGACGTGGCCCGTGAGCAGCTTGCGCACCATCGAGTAGCCCTCGCGAAGCGCCACGGCGATCGAAAACACCGACACGATCCACGGCACCAGCCACGCGGCAGCGGTGAACAGCATCCCGAGACCGACCACCCCAACGACGAGGGCGGCAACGACCAGTGGGTACCGCATCACCAGCTCGCGGAGTTTGGTCACACTTCTATGAGTAGCGCTCTTCGACCCCGCGCGCCAGCAAGGGCAGGCTAAGCGAGACGCGCAGCGAGGGCCTTGTCGAGCGTGTCGAGAAACTCCTCGGTGGTCTCCCACTTCTGGTCCGGTCCGACGAGGGCCGCGAGGTCTTTCGTCATGTGGCCGGCCTCGACCGACTTGATCACGACATCCTCAAGAGTGTCGGCAAAGGTCGCAAGAGCGGGGTTGTTGTCGAGCTTGGCGCGGTGCGCAAGACCCCGGGTCCAGGCGTAGATCGAAGCAATAGGGTTCGTCGACGTCGGCTTTCCCGCCTGGTGCTGGCGGTAGTGGCGCGTGACCGTGCCGTGCGCCGCCTCCGCCTCGACGACAGAGCCGTCTGGGGTCGAGAGCACAGAGGTCATCAGCCCGAGCGAACCGAAGCCCTGAGCCACGGTGTCTGACTGCACGTCTCCGTCGTAGTTCTTGCAAGCCCAGACGTAGCCGCCCTCCCACTTCATTGCAGACGCGACCATGTCGTCTATGAGGCGGTGCTCGTACGTGAGGCCGGCAGCGTCGAACTGTGCCTTGAACTCGGCCTCGAAGATCTCCTCGAAGATGTCTTTGAACCGGCCGTCGTAGGCCTTGAGGATCGTGTTCTTGGTCGACAGGTACACCGGGTAGTTGCGCGAGAGACCGTAGTTGAGCGAGGCCCGAGCGAAGTCGCGGATCGACTCGTCAAGGTTGTACTGCACCTGGGCGACACCGTCGCCGGGCGAGTGGTACACCTCGAACTTGAGCGGCTCAGAGCCATCATCCGGGGTGAAGCTGACCTCGAGTTTGCCCTTGCCCGCGAAGCGGAAGTCGGTGGCCTTGTACTGGTCGCCGAACGCGTGGCGGCCGATGATGATCGGCTTGTTCCAGCCGGGCACGAGACGGGGGATGTTCGAGATGATGATCGGCTCACGGAAGATCACGCCGCCGAGAATGTTGCGGATCGTGCCGTTCGGGCTCTTCCACATCTGCTTGAGGCCGAACTCTTCGACGCGCGCCTCGTCGGGAGTGATCGTCGCGCACTTGACGCCGACCCCGTGCTTCTGGATGGCGTGGGCCGCGTCGATCGTGACCTGGTCGTCGGTCGCATCACGATGTTCGATGCCGAGGTCGTAGTATTCGAGGTTGATATCGAGGTACGGGTGGATCAGGGTGTCTTTGATCTTCTGCCAGATGATGCGGGTCATCTCGTCGCCGTCGAGCTCGACGACAGTGCCTTCTACCTTGATCTTCGACACGCGTGACTCCTTCAGTTCGTGGCCGTTGAACAGCATACTCGGTCGCAGAAGTATCTCGATGTCAAGATATCTTCGCGTCGCGTCATGCCCTCGCGTTAGCCTGTCCTCATGGGCGAACTGAGGCTTGAAGAGTTGAGCGCGAAGACCATCGTTGCCGCGAACAAGCTCACCTTGCGTCGCGGGCAAGAGCAGTTTGTGACCCCGCCGACGTACGCAATCGCTGACAGCTTTCTGAACCCCATCACGTCGTGGCCGCGCGTCGTGCTCGACGGCGACACCGTGGTCGGGTTCATCCGTGGCAACTTCGACCCCGATGCTCAGCAGCCCGAGCTGCGCAGCTGCGTCTGGCGCGTAACCGTCGCAGCGGATGCCCAAGGCGCCGGAATTGGCCGGTTCGCCGTACACGCACTCGCCGACGAGGCGAAGAGCCGTGGCTTCGACCGGTTGACCGCGCTCTGGGAGCCCGGCGAAGACGGTCCCGAGGAGTTCTTCCTCAAGATCGGCTTCACCATCGTCGGTCAGAGCCAATACGGCGAGAACATCGGCGCGCTCGAACTCTAGTGCGCGGCCTCTAATGTGCGGTCTCTAGTGCGCGGTCCCGGCCAGGACTTCATCGGTGCGGTGCTCGACATCGTCGCCGCAATTCCTCGCGGCCAGGTCATGACCTACGGGGATGTCGCGGCGGCGCTCGGTTCCCGAGCGGCCCGCGCAGTGGGGCAGGTCATGGCGCACTACGGCTCTGAGGTGCCCTGGTGGCGCGTGGTGCGTGCGAGCGGGCATCCGGCTGTCGATCATGAGGCGCGAGCGCTCGAGCACTTCCGTGCGGAGAGCACCCCGCTCAGATGGAGTGGCGAGGCCTATCGGGTTGACCTGGCCGTGGCCCGGTACGACCCCTGAGTCGCACTTCAGACCAGCGAGTCGCGCCACGCAGCATGCAGCTGCGAGAACCTGCCGGTGCCGGCGATGAGGTCGCGCGGCGTGCCGTCTTCAACGATGCGGCCGTGCTCCATGACGAGTACCCGGTCGGCGATAGCCACCGTCGAGAGGCGGTGCGCGATGATGATGGCGGTTCGGTCGGCCAGCAGGGTCGTGAGACCCTCCTGCACGAGTCGCTCGCTCGGGATGTCGAGCGACGCGGTTGCCTCATCGAGAATCAGCACAACCGGGTCGGCGATAAAGGCGCGCGCGAACGACAGGAGTTGGCGCTGCCCGGCGCTGACCCGTCCGCCGCGCTTGTTCACGTCGGTGTCGTAACCGTGGGGCAACGTCTCGATGAACTCGTGAGCGCCCACTGCTTGGGCGGCAGCGATGATCTCGTCGCGCGTGGCATCCGGCTTGCCGAGGGCGATGTTGTCGGCGACGGTGCCCGAGAACAGGTAGGCCTCCTGAGTGACCATGACGATCGCGCGGCGCAGGTCTTTCGGATGCAGTCGCCGCAGGTCGACCCCGTCGAGTTCGACTCGGCCCTGAGTGGGGTCGTAGAACCGAGAGATCAGTTTGGCGAGCGTGGACTTTCCCGCACCCGTCGACCCGACAAGGGCGATGGTCTGCCCCGCAGGTATCTCGAGATTGACGTGCGGAAGCACGGTCTTGGCGTCGTTGTAGCCGAAGCTCACGTTGTCGAACGTGACTCGCCCCTGTGCCTTGCGCAGGTCGATCGGGCGGGTCGGGTCAGCGACGCTGGGCTTCTCCTCAAGCACGCCAGAGATCTTCTCGAGGGCCGCCGCGGCCGACTGGTAGGAGTTGTAGAACATCGCCATCTCCTCCGCTGGCGCGAAGAACTGGCGGGTGAACAGCAGGGTGGCTAGCAGCACGCCAATCTCGAGCCCACCGCCGGCAACGCGGAATCCGCCGACCAGCAAGACAACCGCGAGCGCGACATTGCCAATCAACACGAGGCCCGGATCAAAGATCCCGAACAGTTGGATTGCGCGGGCGTTCGCGTGACGGTAATCCTCAACGAGGGCCCCGAATTCAACCTCGTTGCGCTTCTCCTTGCGGAATGCCTTAACCGCTCGGATGCCCGTCATCGTCTCGACGAACTGCACGATCAGTCGTGCAGACGTTGTGCGCGTCTGGCGGAACAACCGCTGCGCGCGAACTTGGAACCAGCGAGTCAGGAGCGCGAGCGGCACCAGCGAGCCAAGCAGCACCAGACCTGAG
>JANOED010000067.1:0-2525 GCA_031413035.1 Leifsonia sp.
ATGTCGCTCGTCACGAGCGTGCGACGAGCCGTCACGTCGGGCCGTTCAGGCGCCCACGAGTGTGCGCCAGTCGGCCGGATAGGCGTTGGCGACCTGGGCCGGCGTACCCGCGTACCACACCCGGTGACCGGTATCCCACACCCGCCAGGCCAACTCAATGCCCTCGTGCGCGTAGAAGAACGGATCGGCCCAACCTCCTGTCGCGTCAAATACTGAGCGCGGCAGCAGAGTTGCCCCCTCCCACACCGAAAACACGTTGCTCGATTGCTCGGGGTCACCCTTGCGGATGCGCGGTACCCACCGCCGAGGGTTCTCTACGCCTGACGGATCGACCACCCTCGGCTGCAGCAGCCCGATGGTCGGATCGGCGGCCATCTTCGTGATCGCGTCGACGAGAAATGTCGGCGACGGAATGCTCGCGTCGTCATCAAGGAAAAAGATGTACTCCCCGCCGACCTGCTCGGCTCCCCGATTGCGCCCGGCGGGTATGCCGACGTTCTCGGGCAGGTACAAGGATTTCACCCCTGTCGGCAGGCCGGTCGGATTCCAGCCATTGCCGACGACGACTGTGTCGAGAGTGACGCCGACCTGGGCGGCCAGCGAGGCGAGACCCCGGGCGAGATCATCGGGCCGGGTGCCCTGACTTAGGGAGACGACGCCTACGGTGCGGATCTCGACGGGCTCGATCACCGGCGTCAGGATCGCACCCGCTTCGACGCCATGATCGCCACGAAATGGCCGATCAGGGCGAGCACAGCGAGCGGCAGAAGAATGAGCACTAGGGCACGCTCGGCCAACAGGGGTGGAAGGAAAAGGCCGGCGATCGCCGTGATGAACGCGAGCATGGTGAGCTCGACGGAGTGATAGAGCCGATGGAATGGCACGAATTGTGCAACCCGGCGAAGCCTCGCGATCAGGCGCACGCTTGGCTCGGCCTCACCCTTGCGGTCGCTGAGCTTGGCCAGCCCAGCGTTCGCCCGAGCAACATGCACCATGTCGTTGAGGGCCTTGTTCAACACGATGATCAGTGCCAGTGCGAAGCCGACGGTTGTCCAGGCGAAGTCTTCAGGGAACTCGAGCGGCCATCCCGCCGCCCGAAGACCCAAGGCAATCGGAATCAGTGCCTCGGTCGTGTAGTGGCCCACCTTGTCGAGAAACACGCCGGCTGGCGAAGACGTGTTGCGCCAGCGCGCGACCTCGCCGTCGCAGCAGTCAACGAGCATCTGCAGCTGCCCGAGTACCAGCGCAAGCGCGGCTCCGCCGAGTCCCGGGATGAGCAGGGCCGCCGCGGTCGACCAGCCAACCAGAATCATGAGGCCGGTGACGCCGTTCGCAGAGATGCTGGTGCGCAGCAGCATCCAGGTCAGATAGGGCGAGAGGTCGCGCAGATAGAGCGACGCGGTCCAGTGCTCGGCGTTGGCGCGTAGACGCACTTCGGGAGGCTGAGTGACCTCCCGCAGGTGAGCAATTGACGTGGGTCGGTCGGGACGTTCAGCGCTCACGGTCACCTTCCTGTCTGTGCGGTGATGTTGCGAGTGAGTGCGAAAAAACCGAGCATGAAGCCGGAGCCCCATCCGAAGTGGATGCACGGCAGCACCACGGAATACCACAGACCGGTTGCGAGACCCTCTCTGGCCGTCGCGGCGATGGATGCCACCAGCACAAGCGCAGCATAGGCTCCTGGCACCACGAATCCCAGCAACAACCACGGCACGCTCAGTAGTAGACCGAGCGCCCCGAGCAGCAGACCGCCGACCACACCGATTACGGCGAGCGGCGGAATGAAGTAGCGCAATGAGTTGGCCGTGCCGAACCGTCGAGCAAGCTCGCCGCGCCAGATCCCGGTGGCCACAAACTGCCTAATCAGGGCTCGAAGACTCGAGCGCGGTCGATAGACCACCTCAAGGTCGGGAGTGAACCAGACCGTGCCGCCGGAGGCCCGCAGACGACGATTGAGCTCCCAGTCTTGGCCGCGCTTGATGCCCTCGTCGAAGAGCCCGACCTCGAGCAGACGATCGCGGCGAAAGACTCCCAGGTACGCGGTTTCAGCGGGGCCGGCTTTGCCTCCGACATGGTGCTGCGTTCCACCCAGCCCTTCCCGTGAACCGTAGGCACGGGCCACCGCCCGCTCGAAGGGCGTGACACCTACGGCCTTCATGATGCCGCCGACATTGTCTGCCCCGGTCTCGAGAAGGGTCGTGACGGCGATTCGCGTGTAGTCGCTCGGCAACACCGAGTGCGCGTCTACCCGGACCACGATGGGGTGGCTCGACGCTCGAATCGCGACATTGAGCCCGCCCGGGGTGGACCCCAGCTCGTTGTCGATCCGGTTGATTCGCGGATCGACTGCTGCCATCGCGGAGATGACGTCGTTTGTTCCGTCAACACTGGGGCCGAGGGCGAGGATGATCTCGCACGGGCCCGTGTAGTCCTGCGCGGTTAGGCTGTTGACCGCAGCCTCGATGTGCTCTACCTCGTTGAGCACTGGCATGACGTAGGAGACACCGGGGAGGGCATCCACCTTC
>JANOED010000068.1:0-3356 GCA_031413035.1 Leifsonia sp.
CAAGAAGGTCGTCGTGCGTGCGCTCGACGCGGGCGCGGACAAGCCACTGAGCTTTCTCAATGATGCTCACGAGGAGAACCCCGCGCTCGGGCTTCGGGGCTTGCGCGCGTTGCGGGCCAGCCAGCAGATCCTCGAGGACCAACTGCAGGCGCTCGCGAACGCTCAGAACGCGACAACCGCGGAGCTCTGGGTCATGGCTCCGATGGTCTCCGACGCCGAGGAGACGAAGTGGTTCGTCGACTACGGCAAGAAGCTCGGCCTGAAGACAGTCGGCGTCATGGCCGAGGTGCCGTCCCTCGCCGTCGTCGCCGATCAGGTTGCGGCCGTGAGCGACTTCGTGTCCATCGGCACCAACGATCTGACCCAGTACACGTTGGCTGCAGACCGGATGCTCGGCTCGGTGGCCTCGTACCAAGACCCGTGGCATCCGGCCGTTCTTCGTCTCGTGAAGATGCTCGGCGACGCGGGGGCGGCAGCGGGCAAACCCGTCGGCGTCTGCGGTGAGGCCGCGGCCGACCCCAAGCTCGCCGTCGTGCTCGTCGGCCTCGGCTGCACGACACTCTCGATGACCCCTGCGGCGCTCGCAGACGTTCGAGCCGAACTCGCGACGGTCACCCTGGAGCAGGCCAGAGCGCGCGCGAGCCGCGCCCTCGCCGCGACGAGCGCAGCAGCTGCGCGCGACTCTGGCTCGAGCTAGCCCCCTTCGACTGAGGTAAGGCAATCGGCCCTCCCGCAGTGGTGCAGAAGGACCGACTCGCTTACCTCAGAGTATTCGTTAGGGCTTGCCCCGAAGCATGGCCATCTTGACCTCAGCGATCGCCTGCGTCACCTGGATGCCACGAGGGCATGCCTCTGAGCAGTTGAAGGTTGTGCGGCACCGCCACACCCCCTCCTTGTCGTTGAGGATGTCGAGCCGCACTTGGGCGCCCTCGTCACGGGAATCGAAGATGAAGCGGTGCGCGTTGACGATCGCGGCGGGGCCGAAGTACTGGCCGTCGGTCCAGAACACCGGGCAGCTCGATGTGCACGCTGCGCAGAGGATGCACTTGGTCGTGTCGTCGAAGCGCGCACGCTCAACGGGGCTCTGCTTTCGCTCCTTGTCGGGGGAACCCGACGCCATCAGGAACGGGTTGATCGCCCGGTAGCTTTCGAAGAATGGCTCCATGTCGACGATGAGGTCTTTCTCCAGGGGAAGTCCCTTGATCGCTTCCACATAGATCGGCTTCGACAGGTCGAGGTCCTTGATGAGGGTCTTGCAGGCGAGCCGGTTTCGCCCGTTGATGCGCATGGCATCCGAACCGCAGACGCCGTGCGCGCAGGAGCGACGGAAGGTCAACGACCCGTCCTGCTCCCACTTGATCTTGTGTAGCGCGTCGAGAACGCGGTCTGTCCCGCGCAATTCGACGTCGAAGTCCTGCCAGCGTGGTTCGTCGTCGACCTCCGGGTCAAACCGGCGGATGATGAGGGTCGCCGTGAAGGTCGGGATGACCTCGGGAACGATGGGCGCAACGGCGGTGGACATCAGTACTTTCTCTCCATCGGCGGGTAGTTCGTGATGACGACTGGCTTCCAGTCGAGGGTGATGTGCTCCCCGGCATCCTTCGATTCGGGGTCCCCGACCAGGTACGCCATGGTGTGGGCGAGGAAGTTCGCATCGTCGCGGGCAGGGTAGTCCTCGCGCATGTGTGCGCCACGGCTCTCTTTGCGGGCGCGAGCCGAGTAGACGAGCACCTCGGCGAGGTCGAGTAGGAAGCCCAGCTCTACCGCCTCGAGCAGGTCGGTGTTGAAGCGTTTGCCCTTGTCCTGCAACTGGATGTTCTTGTAGCGCGCCCGCAGGCTTTCGATGAGTTCAGTGACTTCCTGCAGAGACTCGTCGGTGCGGAAGATCTGCGCGTTGCGATCCATCGAGTCCTGAAGTTCTTTGCGGATGACGGCGACTCGCTCGGTGCCGTCCCCGCTGCGCACCATGTCGAGGATCTTCTGCACCCCGGCGGTGGCGTCGTCGGGCAACGGCACGAACTCCGCTGTTTTCACATACTCGACCGCATTCTTGCCAGCCCGCTTGCCGAACACGTTGATGTCGAGCAACGAGTTGGTGCCGAGGCGGTTGGAGCCGTGTACTGAAACACACGCGCACTCTCCGGCTGCAAATAGCCCCGGAACGACCTCGGTGTTGTTTCGGAGCACCTCGGCGTTGTTCGTTGTCGGGATGCCACCCATCGCGTAGTGGGCGGTGGGAAGCACTGGCACCGGCTCGGTGTAGGGCTCGACGCCAAGATAGGTGCGAGCAAACTCCGTAATGTCGGGCAGCTTCTCATCGATCACCGCGGGTTCCAGATGGGTGATGTCGAGGTAGAGGTAGTCCTTGTCAGGTCCGGCTCCGCGCCCCTCGCGAACCTCCAACGCCATCGATCGCGAGACGATGTCACGCGGGGCGAGGTCTTTGAGCGTTGGGGTGTACCGCTCCATGAAGCGCTCACCACTGGCGTTGCGCAGAATCGCGCCCTCGCCTCGGGCGGCTTCGGAGAGAAGGATGCCGAGCCCGGCCAGCCCGGTTGGGTGAAACTGGTAGAACTCCATGTCTTCGAGCGGCAGACCCTTGCGCCAGATGATACCGACGCCGTCACCCGTCAATGTGTGAGCGTTGGATGTCGTCTTGTAGATCTTGCCGAAGCCGCCGGTCGCGAAGATGATCGCCTTGCCCTGGAAGACATGCAGGTCACCGGTGGCGAGTTCGTACGCCACGACTCCCGAAGGCTGGTCCTTACCGTCGACTTTGGTCATCACGAGGTCGAGCACGTAGAACTCGTTGAAGAAGTTGATACCGAGCTTGACGCAGTTCTGGTACAGGGTCTGAAGGATCATGTGACCGGTGCGGTCGGCCGCGTAGCACGCACGACGAACGGGTGCCTTGCCGTGCTCGCGAGTGTGACCCCCGAAGCGGCGCTGGTCGATCTTGCCGTCGGGCGTGCGGTTGAACGGTAGCCCCATGTTCTCGAGGTCGATGACCGCGTCGATGGCTTCTTTCGCGAGAATCTCGGCGGCATCCTGATCGACTAGGTAGTCACCGCCCTTGACGGTGTCGTAGGTGTGCCATTCCCAGTTGTCCTCTTCGACGTTCGCGAGAGCCGCGGCCATGCCACCCTGTGCGGCGCCCGTGTGGGACCGGGTCGGGTAGAGCTTCGAGATAACTGCCGTGCTCGCGTGCGGGCCGGTCTCGATCGCAGCCCTCATGCCGGCTCCGCCGGCACCGACGATGACGATCTCGTGTTGGTGGTAGTGCACTCCGTCGATTACCGAGCCGTCTGCGACATCCCGCATCAGTTCACCGGGCAGAACGACGGAAGCAGTTCGGC
>JANOED010000069.1:0-20827 GCA_031413035.1 Leifsonia sp.
CGGCGCCGGCGGGGAGCCGGGCATCCGTCGAAATCGTCGACGGCATCGACGTGTACGCCTGGCCGCAGAACGAGACGTCGACGGGCGTCATGGCCGATGTGACCCGCGTCGATGCTCCCGGCGCCCTGACCGTCATCGACGCGACCAGCGCCGCCGGCGGTATCGACTTCGACGCCGGCCAGGCCGACGTCTACTACTTCGCTCCGCAGAAGAATTTCGCCAGCGACGGCGGGCTCTGGTTCGCCCTGTTCTCGCCCGGCGCGATCGACCGGGTGATGACCGTCGCGGACTCGGGGCGCTACATCCCTGAGTTTCTGTCCCTCAAGAACGCCGTCGACAACTCGCGCCTCAACCAGACCCTCAACACCCCGGCGATCACGACCCTGCTGCTGCTCGAGAACCAGATCGACTGGATTAACGGCAACGGCGGCCTCGACTGGGCGTCGGCGCGCACGGCCGAGTCGTCGTCGGCTCTGTACGAATGGGCGGATGCCACCAGCTACACCACCCCGTTCGTGACCGACCCCGCCCACCGCTCGCAGGTCGTGGTGACGATCGACTTCGAGAGTGAAGTGGATGCCGCAGCCGTCGCCGCCACCCTCCGCGCGAACGGCATCGTCGATACCGACCCGTACCGCAAACTTGGCCGCAACCAGCTGCGAGTCGCAACGTTCGTCGCGATCGAGCCCGATGACGTGCGTGCTCTCATCGCGTCGATCGAGTACGTGGTGGAGAACCTGTAGCGCGCTAACCTGTACCCGTGGTGCGACTGTGGCTGAAGGACTCCGAGCGTCGGCCCGATCCCGAGCCGGTTAAGACGGATGACCGCAAGCCGATGCTCATCGGAATCCTCGCGTGGCTCGTGGCGCTCGCCGTGATGCTCGTGTTTATCGGCCCGCTCACCGAGGCAGGCAACACCTGGTGGTTGTGGACCTGTGTTGTCGGAATCGCGCTCGGCCTCGTCGGCATCCTGTACACGAACCGGCGGCACACCTAGGGCGTGTATAGCTCCTCATCGAGGTCGTCGATGTCGACCCCATCGAGGTCATCGTCGTCCATGACGTGGTCGTCTAGGTCGTCCTCGATTTCGTCATCTTCATCGTCGTCGTCATCGTCGTCGTCATGGTCGTCGTCGTCATCGTCATCGTCGTCGTCGTCGTCGTCGGAGTCGTCACCATCGAGCGCTTCGGCATCGAGGGCCTCCTGAGTGGCCTTGTACTCGGCCAGCCGGTCACTCCACGGAACCCAGTCGGGCGAGAGAAGTGAGCCCTCACCGGGCAGCAATTCCGCCTCGAGCACGGTCGGCTCGCCACCGTCGACGTCAGCGACCGAGACCGTCCAGAGCCAGTCGGGATACCCCGGCTGGGCCGATGTGAACCGCACGGTGATCGACCCGTCGTCTTCAGGCGTCTGCCCAACTAATGACCCGACGGTCGCCGCCGGGGTGATCTCTAGCAGTGCGGCGCGGGCGAGTTCTTCGTACTGGGGGAGATCAGCCTGCTCAGGCATCCAAATCGTCCGCGACCTTGCGCAGCATGGCGGCGATCTTCGTCGAGTGTGACTTGTCGGGGTAGCGGCCGCGCTTGAGCCCCGCGCCGATGCCATCCATCAGCTTTACCAGGTCTTCGATGATGACCGCCATGTCATCCGCAGACTTGCGGTTGAGTTTCGCCATCGACACCGGCGCCTCGAGCACGCGCACTGAGAGAGCCTGCGCACCCTTCTTACCGTCGGCGATTCCGAACTCGAGCTTGGTGCCGGCCTTGACCCCGGTGGTGCCTGCGGGCAGGGCGGACGCATGGAGGAAGACCTCTTGGCCATCATCAGAACTGATGAAGCCGAAGCCTTTCTCTTCGTCATAGAACTTGACCTTGCCGGTAGGCATCTGGGCACTCCTTATTGCTCGTAGATCAAGGCTATCGGAGTTGGCGGGTATCCTTGGGGTCGTGGCTAACGAGACCCCGATATCTGACAACCGAGCCGAGCGTATCCTCGCCTTCATGGTCGCGGCCTCGATCGGGTTGTCGATCATCGCGTTTCTGGCCGTGATTATCGGCACAGCGGCTGGGGTGACCGACTTCTCTGGTGGTGTGTGGCCAGTCGCGATTGTGCTGCCCGCGATCGGCTTGCCGCTCGGCCTTGCGCTCGTGATCGCCCTGATCATCGTCAGTGGCGTTCGCCGGGGTCGTGAAGCAAGGGATGCCAGCAAGTAACGAGTCGGCTCTTGTCCTCGCGGGTCAACTGCGCGGCTTGAGCGATTCGGCGCTGGCCGAACTACTCGCAGCACGCGAGGTGCGGGAGGCGGGCATCCGCGACTTCTTCGATCTCGCCGATTCCTTGCTTGATCCGGCCTCAGTGCAATCGGCGCTGGGTCGTCTCGACCGCGCAACCCTCACCACCATCGCAGCCCTTGCCCAGTACGGTCCGGCCACCGAGGCGGATGCCGCGGCCCACCTCACCTCTCTCGGCGCCGACCCCGCGCAGCTGGGCGCCCACCTCGCCCAGGCCGCGCGTCTCGCACTCGTGTCGGTGCACCTCGAACGCTGGGTGGTCCCGGCTGCCGTGGCGGACCAGCTTGCAGGCTGGCCCGAGCTCGGGCTGCCGAGGGTGCACGAACTCGTGTCGGTGCCCGCGCCGGCGGCCCTCAGCCCGGTTGCAATGGTGCCTCCGCAGGTAACGGATGCCGCGGCAGCCGAGCGAGCGTTCGCGACGACGTCGGCGATCGCCGAGCTCGTGGCCGCGCTCGACCACGAGTCGGCGCGCGAACTCGCTCGCGGAGGAATCGCGCTACCCGACAGCAAGCGACTGTCCGTGGCGATGGGTGTGGACCTCGATTCAGTGCCCGGACTTCTCGACATCGCCGCGCGCGCCGGACTGATTGCCCTCGACGCGGGCCGCTGGCTTCCGACCTCGGAGAGCGGCCACTGGATGGTCGACTCCTCAGGTGAGCGCTGGTCGTTGCTTGCTACCGCGTGGCTCGACCGGCTGCCGCCCGACATTCGCACGATCCTGCGCGAACGCGCTCACGCAACTTGGGGCGACCGGCTCGAAGAGTATGTGTTGTGGCTGTTCCCGGCCGGTGGCGACTGGATGCGTGACAGGGTGCGCGTGTACACCCGCGACGCCGAGTTGCTAGGCATCACCGCCGATCAGGTGCCGAGCACCCCCGGCTCGGCCTTGCTGTCGAGAGACGCAGAGGTGGCAGCGCGCACGATGGCCGCGCTGTTCCCGACCGAGGTTGAGCAGGTCTACCTTCAGCACGACCTGACGGTGGTCTCGCCCGGCCCGCTCGCGCCGCCCATCGACGCGCGGTTGCGCACGATCGCTGATGTTGAGGGCAGGGCTCTCGCCTCCACCTATCGGGTCTCGACTGCGAGCCTGACGAGGGCGATGGCCGCTGGGGAGACTGAGGGATCGCTGCGGGAGTTTCTGAGCCAGATCTCGCTAACGGGCATCCCGCAGCCGCTCGACTACCTGCTCACGGAGGCCGCCGGCCGGTACGGTCTGGTGCGCGTCGGCCTAGGCCCCGAGGGGCGCACCTACGTCAGATCTGAGGATGCCACGCTGCTTCGCACGATACTCGTCGACCATAGTGTTGGCGCCCTCGGACTCGCTCGTGCGGGTGACCGCGCTGAGAGCCGCTTCGCTCTCGACCTCGTGTTTTGGACCCTGAGCGACGCACGCTATCCCGTCGTCGCCGAGAACGCGGCGGGCGAGATCATCATTCTGCCCCGCAAGCAGGCGGGGCGCCCCGGCGCCGTGGCCGCAAGCACCGGAACGGCCGACCTTATCGAACGCCTGCGGCTCGGCAGCTCAGCAGACCCCGACGTAACCGGCAAAGCCTGGCTCGCGCGCCAGCTCGACGTTGCCATCAAGGGCAAGGTGGGCCTGACCGTGACGGTGCTGCTGCCCGACGGTTCCACTGCCGACTACCAGTTGGAGCCGGCGAGCATGGGCGGCGGTCGACTCCGAGCGCGCGATCGCAAGAGCGACATCGAACGCACCCTCCCACTCTCGAGCATCGTCTCGGTCGCCCCGGCGCTGTAAACCCTCCCGCGAACTAGGCTAGAGGGATGCCCCCATCCGGTCCCCTGATCGTGCAGAGTGACCGCACAGTGCTCCTTGAGGTGGCACACCCCGACGCTGAGGATGCCCGGCACGACCTCGCGGTGTTCGCCGAGTTGGAGCGCGCGCCCGAGCACATCCACACCTATCGCATCACTCGACTCGGCCTGTGGAACGCCCGCGCGGCAGGCCACGACGCCGCCGACATGATCGCGACGCTCGAGAAGTATTCCAAGTTCGCGATCCCCCAGTCGGTCATCGTCGACATGACCGAGACCGTCGGCCGCTACGGTCGTCTGGTCATCGAGCGAGCGGATGACGGTGCCCTCACGCTCACCGCAACCGACGCCGCCGTGCTCAGCGAGATCACGCGAGCGCGCAAAGTAGCCGAGTTGTTGTTCGAGAGGCGCGGGGATCACACCTACGTCGTGCAGGCCTGGGCTCGCGGCCAGCTCAAGCAGGAGCTGCTCAAGCTCGGCTGGCCTGCCGAGGATCTCGCCGGCTACACCCCAGGAACCCCGCACGAGATCGCGCTCGACGAGTCGGCGTGGCACCTGCGCCCGTACCAGCATCAGGCGATCGACAACTTCACCGCTCACGGCTCCGGCGTCGTCGTGCTGCCCTGCGGCGCGGGCAAGACCCTGGTGGGGCTCGGCGCGATGGCCGCGGGCAAGACGACCACGCTGATCCTCGTCACTAACACGGTGTCGGCTCGGCAATGGAAGGCGGAGTTGCTCAAGCGCACGACCCTGACCGAGGAAGAGATCGGGGAGTACTCGGGGCAGGTCAAGCAGGTGCGTCCGGTCACGATCGCGACGTACCAGATCCTTACCGCCAAACGGAAGGGCGAGTACGCCCACCTCGCGCTGCTGGACGCGCTCGACTGGGGGCTCGTGATCTACGACGAGGTGCATCTGCTGCCCGCCCCCGTGTTCAAGCTCACCGCCGAGCTGCAGGCGCGCCGGCGCCTCGGGCTTACCGCGACGCTCGTGCGTGAGGACGGCCGCGAGGGCGACGTGTTCTCCCTCATCGGTCCCAAGCGCTTTGATGCGCCGTGGAAGGAGATCGAGGCTCAGGGCTTCATCTCTCCCGCGAGCTGTTTCGAGGTGCGGATCGACCTGCCAGAGCACGAGCGGCTGGAGTACGCGGCATCCGCCGATGACGAGCGCTACCGCCTCGCGGCAACCGCGCCCGCGAAGCTCGGGGTCGTTCGCGAGCTGGTCGCCAAGCACGAGGGCGAGCGGATTCTCGTGATCGGCCAGTATCTCGACCAGATCGACGAACTGGCGGATGCGCTTGGTGCGCCCAAGCTGACCGGCGCGACCCCCGTAGACGAGCGCGAGAGGCTGTATCAGGAGTTCAGGGACGGCGTCACGAAGGTGCTCGTGGTCTCGAAAGTCGCGAACTTCTCGGTCGATCTGCCCGAGGCGACGGTGGCGATCCAGGTCTCGGGGTCATTCGGTTCGCGGCAGGAGGAGGCTCAGCGCTTGGGACGCCTGCTGCGGCCCAAGGAGAGCGGCTTGCCCGCGAACTTCTACACGCTCGTCGCGCGCGACACCGTCGACCAAGACTTCGCGCAGAACCGCCAGCGGTTCCTTGCCGAGCAGGGCTACAGCTACACGATCCTGGACGCGAGTTCGCTCGCCGCCGCCTAGCTGCCCTGACTCGCCACTTGTGGCTGGTAGCGCGTCCGCTTGCCCGTCGACTCGCCACTTGTGGCGACCTCTGCCTCGCCCGACCTCGCCACCAGTGGCGAGTCGCGCGCGGAGGGGTCAGCTCGCGAGGTCGATGAGCGCCTGGACGGTGCGGAGGTTGCGGGCAGTTGCCGAAACCCCGAGCTTGCGGATGAGTGTCTCTTGGCTAAGCTCGGCCTGGCCCGCTCCGTTCGCGTAGCGGATGTGCACCTCCCGGCCGACGACCTGCCAGTGGTCGTCTCCCGCGCGCACTTCCCGGGCTGCGGTGACCGCGGCATCCGTCGGCTCCTCGCTGAGGAAAGCGACGTACGAGTACTTCGGGTCTATGACCGGGAACGGATGCGCCGCCAGCGCGTCCGTGACCTCCCCCGGTGTGCGAGACATCACCTCGCGAAAGTACCCATACCGATCGCGGATGGTGGCCTCGACCGCGCGGTCGAACGCCGCGACATCCAGATCGATGTCGCAGATCGCGTTACCCGACGCGATGTAGGTGCGCACGTTGGTCGCCCCGAGTTCGCCCAACAGTTCGCGGAACCCGGCCATCGGCAGCGCCGCCCCGCCGACATTGACTGCCCTGACGAAGAGGATGCGCGTACTCACCCCGCCAGTCTCCCCACAAGTCCCGCGACTCGCCACTCGAGGCGACGTGACTCACGGCAGAGGTCACCAACAACTGGCGAGTCGCGTGCAGCTCAGGGGCGCCAACCGCGCTCAACCAGCGCGGCACGCACCGTCGCGGTGACGTGAGCCTCGCGCGCGAGGTGGGTCTTGTTGAAGCGGATGACCCGCCACTGCTCAGCCATCACAGCATCGAGTCGGTCGATGTCGCGGTATACCTGTTCCTCCGACTCGAAGTGATAGCCCCCGTCGTACTCGACCAGCACCTTGTACTCGGAGTAGACCATGTCGCCGAGTGCGAGGAATCGGCCCGCGCCACTCACGATTCGCGCGTTCACGACCGGCTCGGGCAGCCCTGCTCGAACGATCATCAGACGAATGACGGTTTCCTTCGGCGAGTCGGTTCCGGGCCGCACTAGTGCCAGCGCGAGCGCGAGGCGGCGTGATCCTCGCCGTCTACGATTCGCGGCGACCGACGAGTGCAGCTGTTGCATAGTCGCGACGGGGTCTTTGCGGCGCACGAGAGCGTCACCGAGCACTACGAGGTCGTCGAGCGACAACGCCGACGCGAGTGCGCACCACGTGTCGACCGCGGCGGAAACCCGCAGCCCGCTGACCTCTACCACGGCACGCTGCTCCGCTGCGAGATGTCCCGCGACGCCCCGCACGCGCGGCTCACGCGCCGCGACAGCGGTTACGTGGATGGTTGAGTCGCGCTCAATCCAGGGCGGGAGCGGCAGGCCGAGCAGCCGCGCTGCCGTGCCATGACTGAAATGCTGGGACACGGGCATCCGTACCGCGTACGCCTCGCACCGCGCTCGAAAGTCGGTATGCCCTCGTGGGGCGCGAACTCCACGAAACGGCACGTCCAGGTCACTCACCCGCGTGCGCGACCGGGAGACCCCTGCCTCTTGCGCCTCGTCAACGCGAAACGCTCTGCCCGCGAGCGCGGGAGGCAGTGGCGCGGCTCGGACCATCCGCAGAGGATGCCACGGCTCCCCAACAGCCTGCCGCCGCCATCCACAGCTCCCCCAGTCGCCACTCGTGGTGGGCTACTCGACCGCCGTGGTCGCCACGTATGGCGACTCGGCGGAAGTAGAGGTGGGGCGAGGGCGGACAGCGGGCGGCGGGGTGAAGCGGAGGCGGGTGGACTCCCAGTCAACTCCCAGACGACTCGCAGATACTGGTGCGATGGCTGATGGACCCAAGATTCTGATCGTCGACGACGAGCCCAATATTCGTGACCTGCTGACCACGAGCCTGCGCTTCGCGGGCTTCGCGGTAAGAGCCGTCGGCAACGGCGCCCAGGCAATCTCCGCAGTGCTTGAGGAGGAGCCCGACCTCATCATTCTCGACGTGATGCTGCCTGACATGAACGGGTTCGGCGTGACCAAGCGCCTGCGCGCGTCTGGTTACACCGCGCCCATCCTCTTTCTGACCGCCAAGGATGACACCGAAGACAAGATCACCGGCCTCACCGTTGGCGGCGACGACTATGTCACCAAACCGTTCAGCCTCGACGAGATCGTTGCCCGCATCAAGGCCATCCTGCGCCGGACGATGCAGGATGACGAAGAAGCCATCATCCGCGCTGGCGATCTCACAATGGACCAAGACACCCACGAGGTGACGATCGGCAGCGAGCAGGTCGAACTCAGCCCCACCGAATTCAAGCTCCTGCGTTACCTGATGCTGAACCCCAACCGGGTGCTGTCCAAGGCGCAGATCCTTGACCACGTCTGGGAGTACGACTTCAACGGCGACGCCGGGATCGTCGAGAGCTACATCTCCTACCTGCGGCGCAAGCTCGATCAGTTCTCTGAGGAGCCTGTCATTCAGACGAAGCGCGGATTCGGCTACATGTTGAGGGCCTCCAAGGTCTAGCCCAGCCCGCGCAGATACACTCAATGCCTGATGCGAAAACTCGCCGAATGGTGGAACCGGGTATCCCTCCGCACCAAAATCACCGGCGTGACTGTGCTGCTGCTCACGACCGGTCTGCTGGTGGCCGGATTCGGCACGATGGCCGTTCTCCGCGTCTTCCTTCAAGACGAGGTTGACACCAAGATAGCCACGGCCGGCAGCAGCCTTGACGGGACAATCCAGTTCATGGGAACCGCCGACGCGCCCCAATGCAGCGTGTCGACCCTGCCGAACGACTACTACCTCGGTGTGCTTTTCCACAACGGCTCACTCATGTGCAACAACCGATTCGCAGATGACCCACGTCCAGACGTCAGCGCGCTCACGCTGGGCGTGGTTGCGGCCAGTGATGGCGCCCTAACGGTCCCCAGCACGGTGCCGGGCGGCACCTGGCGCGTGGTTGCGTATCCCGCGACGAACCGACTCGGTACCGACTACTACACCGTGGTCATCGGTCTCGATCTCAGAGACACCGAAGCTATTGTCGCGCGGCTCGCCGCCATCTTCCTTTTCTTCGGGCTCACGGTCGTGATCGTAGGCGGTGCGATGACGCGTCTGCTCGTGACATCCACCTTCGCTCCGCTGCGCGAGGTTGAGGCGACGGCGGCACGCTTCGCTGGCGGCGACTTCAGCCAGCGACTGGCCGGTGCGACCCCCAACACCGAGGTGGGTCGGCTCAATCGCTCACTCAACTCGATGCTCTCGCGCATCGACCGGGCGTTCGCCGAGCGTGCCAAAACGATCGACCAGATGCGCCAGTTCGTTGGCGACGCCAGCCACGAGCTGCGCACTCCGCTCGTGACCGTGCGCGGCTACGCCGAGTTGTACCGCATGGGAGCCATCAGCAAAGAAGACGATGTCGCGCAAGCGATGGAGCGCATCGAGAAGGAAGCCATCCGAATGGGCGAACTTGTCGAGGATCTCCTCGAGCTCGCCCGAATCGACGAGGCAAAGCCGCTGCAGCTTACCGAGGTCGACTTAGTTCCGCTCGCCAACGATGCTGCGCTCGACGCGATGGCATCCTCTCCGGAACGTGTTGTCTCGGTGGTGAGCACGGATGCCACTGCCGAGTCGATCCTCCTAGACCCAGCCCCACTCGTGGCCGAAACTGCCGCCCAGCCCGCCCGGGGAGCACTCTCGGGAACCCGAGCTCTGGCCGGCGCAACGCTCGCCCGGTTGACCGCCCGGCGCAACCGCGCACCGCGCCCGGGAGCCGGCGCCGATGCCACTGCCAATTCCGGGTTGACCTCCCCACCTCCGCCGGCCGAGCTGCGCGCAGTCGTTCTCGCCGAGGAGAACAAGATCCGCCAAGTGCTCTCGAACCTCATGGGCAACGCCATGCGCTTCACTCCGCCGACCAGCCCGATCGAGATCGGGGTCGGCGTCGATCGCGAGAACCAACGGGCCATTTTGTCGGTCATCGATCATGGTGAGGGCATTCCGGCCCAGATCCGCAGCAAGATTTTTCAGCGTTTCTGGCGGGCCGACACCTCCCGCACCCGCGACACCGGCGGCAGTGGTCTTGGGCTGGCAATCGTCGCCGCGATCATCGAGGCACACCAAGGCGATGTTGAGGTAGTCGAAACTCCGGGCGGTGGCGCCACCTTCAGGGTGTCTCTGCCTCTCCTCCCCGCGGTTCCGGATGCTGCGGCATCCCCACCTCAGCCCTGAGCCATCGCACGGCTCCCGCCGCGGGGCTACCGTTTCGGCCATGACTCGTTACCAAGTAGACAGTGAAGCCGTCCTCAGTGCCACGGGTGCCGTGCGCAGTTCCATCAGTCGTATCCAGTCGGAGGTCGCCGGCCTCCACGGCCAGCTGACCAACCTCCAGAGTTCCTGGACCGGTGCGGCGGCCACGGCGTTCTCCGGTGTTGTCACCGATTGGAAAGCGACCCAGCAGCGTGTGGAAGAGAACCTCGCGGCAATCAACCAGGCGCTGACTCAGGCCGGGCAACAGTACGCCGATATCGAATCGGCGAACACGAGGTTGTTCGTGCGCTGACCTTGGGCCGGGCAGGCAGGACGCCCGGCGCGAACGGCGAATGGGCGGCTCCAGAAGGAACCGCCCATTCGCTTGTGCTCAGACCTAGAAGTCCATGCCGCCTGACGGGTCGCCCATCGGCGCGGCCGACTTCTCGGGCTTGTCGGCCACAACAGCCTCGGTCGTCAGGAACAGCGCGGCAATCGACGCGGCGTTGAGCAGCGCAGACCGGGTCACCTTGACCGGGTCGTTGATGCCGGCGGCAAGCATGTCCACATACTCGCCGGTCGCGGCGTCGAGGCCCTGACCTGCGGGCAGGTGACGCACCTTATCGGCGACGACACCGGGCTCAAGACCCGCGTTGAGCGCGATCTGCTTCAGCGGGGCGTCGACGGCCACGCGAACGATGTTCGCACCGGTTGCTTCGTCGCCAACAAGAGCCTTGAGAGCCTTGGTCTCAAAGGCGACCTTGCCGGCCTGGATGAGCGCCACGCCGCCACCGGCGACGATGCCCTCTTCGACAGCGGCCTTCGCGTTGCGAACGGCGTCTTCGATGCGGTGCTTGCGCTCCTTGAGCTCGACCTCGGTTGCTGCGCCGGCCTTGATAACCGCGACACCACCGGCGAGCTTCGCGAGGCGCTCCTGGAGCTTCTCACGGTCGTAGTCGCTGTCGGTGTTCTCGATCTCTGCACGGATCTGCTTGACCCGTCCGGCGATCGCGTCCTCGTCGCCCGAGCCCTCGATGATCGTGGTCTCGTCCTTGGTAATAATCACCTTGCGGGCCTTGCCGAGCAGGTCGAGTGTCGCGTTCTCGAGCTTGAGGCCGACCTCCTCGGAGATGACCTGACCACCCGTGAGGATCGCGATGTCCTGAAGCTGAGCCTTGCGACGGTCGCCGAAGCCAGGAGCCTTGACGGCAACCGACTTGAAGATGCCGCGGATCTTGTTGACCACGAGGGTCGCAAGAGCTTCGCCATCAACGTCCTCGGCGATAATGAGCAGCTGCTTGCCACTCTGGATCACCTTGTCGACGATGGGCAGCAGATCCTTGATGTTCGAGATCTTGCTGTTCGCAATGAGGATGTACGGGTCTTCGAAGACCGCCTCCTGGCGCTCCTGGTCCGTCACGAAGTAGGCGGACAGGAAGCCCTTGTCGAAGCGCATGCCCTCGGTGAGCTCGAGTTCGGTTCCGAAGGTGTTCGACTCCTCGACGGTGACAACGCCCTCCTTGCCGACCTTGTCGATCGCCTCGGCGATCAGCGCGCCGATCTCGGGGTCTCCAGCAGAGATGGATGCCGTAGCCGCGATCTCTTCCTTGGTCTCGATCTCCTTGGCTCCAGCAACCAGCGCCTCGATGACGGCAGCAGTGGCCTTCTCGATTCCGCGCTTGAGGCTGATCGGGTCGGCCCCGGCCGCGACGTTGCGCAGGCCTTCGCGAACCAACGCCTGAGCGAGTACTACCGAGGTGGTCGTTCCGTCGCCAGCGACGTCATCGGTCTTTTTTGCGACCTCCTTGACGAGCTCGGCACCGATCTTCTCGTACGGGTCGTCAAGCTCGATCTCCTTCGCGATGGAAACACCATCGTTGGTGATCGTGGGGGCACCCCACTTCTTCTCGAGCACGACGTTGCGGCCACGGGGGCCAAGCGTTACCTTGACGGCGTCAGCCAAGATGTTGAGGCCGCGCTCGAGGCCGCGACGGGCCTCTTCATTGAAAGCGATGATCTTTGCCATGTGTGTTTCTCGTCCCTCCCGGACGTCGTACAGACGAATTCTTTAGCACTCTGAACGTGAGAGTGCCAGACACAAAGTTAGCACTCGCCTTAGGCGAGTGCAAGACAAGCACAGCCACATTGGTGCCCGCGAAGCGGGCACTCGACGTAGGCGAGTGCAAGACAGCTAGGCCGCTGGCCGAGCGAAGTCAACAGCACCGCTCAGCGGCACGAGTTCGATCCAGGTCGAACCCGGAGCAAGTCGAATCGCGACCCCGTTGTCATCGATGAGGGTGATTCGTTCGACCATGCCCGCCTTCGACCAAGTCGCGTGAATGGTGTTGCCTCCAGTCGAGACCCACGCCTCGCCGGAACCGACGAGCTCGGTCTTGGGCACGTCGTATCCGTAGCTGACGTCTACCCTGAGCACGACCACGTTGACAGCGGCGAGCGAGGTGCCAGCGAGGTCGACGTCGGGTGAGCCGTCGGACTGTGCACGAAGGTAGGCGCCGGCCGCGGCATCCCATGTCCATGACGGCGTGGTGGCCTCGCTGAACACCAGAGAGATGCCGGCGATCGGCTCGCCATCGCGCACGGCAGACGAGGCGGCGACGTCGCGTGAGTAGGCGAACTGCTGAGCGGGAGGGGGGAGGTCGAGGTGGCGGGAGAGCACGAGCGCCGCCCGCACGATGACGTCGTGAGGGGAGTCGAGAAGGTCGGTTCGGTACATGGTCTCGTCGGTGTCGCCGTAGCCGTGGATCACGTTGACCACCGGCGTCGCCTCCATGAGGTCGACGAAGCGCTGTTGCCCACCCGCGTAGGCGACGATGCCCCCGAACGGCGAGATGATGTCGGGATCCATCGGGCGGATCGAGCGGATCGGGCCGAGCTCGTCGGGAATGTCTGAGTGCCAGATCGCGACATAGCGGGTGATGCCGCCCTCGACCAACTCTTCAAAGACGATGTCGGCGCGCTCCAGAGCAAACTGGGGCCGGGCGTCGGGATGATTGTCGACCTTGGCCGAAATCGCGGGGTTCACGAGAGCCCCAACCTCGATTGTTTCCCCGGTCAGCGGTGCGAGCGCGGTCGGCGGGGGCGCCACGTAGGTCGAGGTGTACGTGGGTGTAGGAACGGGCATCGGCGCGTCGGCACCGCACCCGACCAGCAGGGTGGATGACACGGCGAGACCCATCACCACGACCATCCGAGCTGCGCTCACAGGCACACCCTAATCGGGCAACTCCGCAACACTGCGGTGGCGCGTGCGCGAGCCGCGGCTAGGCGGCGGGGGTAGGTGCGGGGTAGTCGGAGCCCAGCACGATCGTGAGGGAAGCCCCGGGGAACGTCTCCTCAGAGACCAGTCGGATCTCGCCGATTCCCATCGCCACCACAAGACCGCGCGCAACATCTTCATTGAGCGGGTCGCTGTAGTAGACGAAGGTGTCTTCAACGGTGTTGTCGGATGCCTGCGTGAGGGTGCCCATACGCCAGCCGAGCGCAGCTAGCTCAGCGCCGACGGTGTTTTGAAGCCCGACAATCGGACTCCCGTTCAACACATCGATCTTGATGAGGCGAGCGGCCTGATCGATCGTCGACGGGTCCAGAATCGGGTCAAGCGTCGGGGTCGGGGTCGGCGTCGGGGTCGGGGTCGGCGGGGCAGCGAAGATCGAGATGCCGAGATCGACATCGAGAATCCGACTGACCGCGAAAAGCCCGCCGAAGACGAACACTCCGGTCGCCAGAATTGCCCAGGCGAACCCGACCCATCCGCGTCCCTTGCGTCGAACTCCACGATGAGCCCCGACCCGTTGAAGGTCTTCGGGGAGATCGTCGAAACGGTCCTTGGGGTAACTCGGCATACTCAGTGGTTCGATTCTGTGGTCTGTGGGCTGTCGCCTGGGCCGGGGATTCTGAAGTCCCGCGCGACTCGAGCAATGGTTCGGGCATCCCTTGCCCGCTGGAGCCGGCCGACAAGAATGGGATCGTAACGCAGGGCGTCCGGCAAGTCGATTATGGCGTTCAAGAGTTGATAGTAACGGGCTGTGCTGAGTTCAAACTCCGAGCGAATCGCCTCTTCCTTCGCTCCGGCGTGACGCCACCACTGTCGCTCGAAGTCGAGGATGCGGGCATCCCGCGCCGACAGACCGTGCCCGGGCTGCTCGACTGGGTCGCTGACCGCACTCACCGTGACTCCACCATCCACGCAATCCTAGGCCCGGCGACCCGAGCCACTCCGAAGCAACGCTGGGCAAGGCTGATGTGGCGCTGCGCTCCCAGCAATCCCCAACACTCGTCAGGTTAGGATTACCTAAGTCTCGATTGTCGTCCCGATTGGCTCCGATGTCTCCCCGCACTGCCCTTACCGCACTGCTCTGCGTTGCCATGGCGGTGAGTGTGGCGGGCTGCTCGACGCCGGGCGGGGCTACCACCCACACGCCCGCGGTCACGAGTGACCCCACTATCCCGCTGAGCGAACTCGACTTTCTCGACGACCCGCGCAGCTACGTCGGCGAGTCAACGGCGGTGCTTCCGGATGACGCGATCCCCACCCCCGACTCAGCGCCCGAGCAGAGCCTTCCCGCGACAGTCACGTCGCGCGATCTCGACGGTGACACCACCGTCACGGTAACGAGCACCTCGCGGATCCTCGCCATGGACATCTCGGGATCGATCGCCGCGACCGTCTTCGGGTTAGGCCTCGGCGACAGCATGGTTGGCCGCGACACCTCGACGACGTTCGAACAGGCACGCGACCTGCCCGTGATTACCTCGAGTGGTCACACCGTCAACAGTGAAGCAATCCTTGCGCTGCGACCAACCGTCATCATCACCGACGGCACAATCGGCCCGATCGATGTCGTGCTGCAATTGCGCGACGCCGGAATCCCGGTCGTGTTTGTCGACACCGATCCCACCGTCGCGGGGGTGGGCGAGTTGGCGCGACAGGTGTCAGAGGCGCTGGGTGCTCCGGCCGCCGGCGAGGTGCTGGCGCAGGCGTTGGTGAGCGAGATCGAGGCGAAGATCAGCGAGATCGACTCGCTCGTGGCATCCGACGAACCGCTGCGCATGATGTTTCTTTACCTGCGGGGCACCTCGGGCGTCTACTACCTGTTCGGCGAGGAGTCGGGTGCCGACGTGCTCATCTCGGCACTGGCTGGGCTGGATGTCGCTGCCGAGATCGGTCTCGTCGGCCAACGCCCGATGACCGACGAGGCGATGGTCGCGGCAAATCCCGAGGTGATCCTCGTGATGACCGACGGGCTAGCTAGCGTCGGCGGCGTGGATGGACTTCTGGAGTCGAAGCCCGCGATCGCGCTCACTACGGCCGGACAGAATCGTCGATTCGTAGATATGGCCGACGGCGAGATTCTAAGCTTCGGACCCCGCACGGCCGCGGTGCTCGACGCTCTCGCTCGCGCGGTCTACGCGCCCGGCGCCTGAGGGCGACTGCGTCGGAGCACCATGGCCACGGCGATTCCGACGCCAATAATCAGCACCCAGACCCACCACAGGCTGGCCACTAGGCTCGCGGACTCGGCTACCGGACTCGAATCGTTACCGCCCGGAGCCACGGTCACCTCGTCGGCGCATGACGCGTCCAACACGGCGGTCAGGCTCACGGGGTCGAACTGCTCGCCCTCAGGGTAGGTGCCAAATGCGGCGGCGCCGGCTGGGGTGAGCAGAGCCGTGGCATCCGTTACCGTCAGAATGCCATCGACGATCTGCACCACGTCGGCGAGGTCGAGCTCGACGAATTCGACGCCGAGCTCGGAGACCGCCTCACCCTCCTGCGTCGTGCCGGTCACATCGAGGATCAGTAGCGCGGTGCCCGCATCGACGAACTGAAACTGGGGATTCCCCACAGTCGTGTTGAGGATGTCGCCGTGCCCAGTGAAGGTGATCGACCCGGTGAATTCGACTAGCCCCTTCCCTGTCTCGCCGTCGTAGGAGCCCTCCCCATCGGCCCAACCAAAGTCGGGTGTTTCGTAGGTGGCGCCGTCGGCGACAGTCCACTCGCCGTTCGCGATGGTGCCGGAGATGTAGCTTCTGAACGACTCCTTGAAACCCCAGGTCATCGTCGCTCCGGCGACGGGGCAGACCGCAGCCGCGGTCGCCGTCACGGCGGCGGGCTTCGGGGCAGAGGGCGTCGCACTCGCAGCCGCGGGGCTGATGCCGAGGCTTGCGCCGAAGCCGATGAGTACTGCCAGAACTGCTCCGATAGGAGCCCGGTTTCGAGCGCGTGCTGTGATGATGAGAGTCTCCAATAAGTTAGGTAAGGATAACCTTACCTCTCGACAGGTGCCGCGCGATACATAGAGATGTGCGGGATGCCAGCCTCCCGGTACACAGAACCGAAGGGCTCAAACCCGAACTTCGCATAGAGGGGTGCGATGTACTCCTGAGAGTGCAGCAGCACCGCGCGGTTTCCCAGCTCGGCCAACGCCCGTTCCATGAGCTGTTGCGCAAGACCTTCCCCGCGACGGTCGGCGCGCACGACCACACGGCCGATCGCGGCGCGCGCATCCCGGTACTCAGGCGGGTCGTTGTGCAGCACGCGGAGATAGGCGGCGGTGCCCAGAACGTCGTCGATCCAGTAGTGCACCGTCGTCGGTTCGCGGTCGCGATTGTCGAGCTCTTCCTCGTCGATCTTCTGCTCAACAAAGAACACGTCGGTGCGCAACTTGAGCATCGAATAGAGCTCGTCGGTGCTGAGGTCGCCCCATCGCTTGGCGGTCACTGAACTTTCGATCACGGCCATGAGTTTAAGCTGCTGAGAGATCGTTACCCTGCACGAGGAGACCCATGAACCAGCCCGTGGCCGGTGCGGCGCCCGTTCGAGACGCGTTGACCCGTCGTCAGTCGCACCCGACTGTGACTGACGAGGCACCTACCCACGCCGAGCTGGTCGCGCTGGTCGCTGCCGCTGCCACCGTTGCCGACCACGGGGCCCTGCACCCCTGGCGGCTCATCGAGTTGCGCGGCGATGCCCGGGCGCGCCTCGGGGAGGCGTTCGTGGCCGAGAGCGGGCTGAGTGGGTCCGACGCGCAGAAACTCGCGGAGAAGCCACTTCGGGCGCCCCTGCTAATTGCGGTGGTGGTGCGGCGCGAGCCGAGTGTGAAGGTGCCGGCGTGGGAGCAGGATGCCGTGGCATCCGGTATCGCGCACATGCTCAGCCTTCTGCTCGCCGAAGCCAACTGGGGGGTGATGTGGCGCACCGGCGGACACACCCGCTCCGCCGCTGTGCGCCGCGCACACGAGCTCGCCGAGAACGAGGAGCTCATGGGCTGGCTTTACGTCGGGGGCGTTCCCGATAAGCCGTTGCCCGCGCGCAAACTGATCGATGGCGCGAGCTACCTGACAGTCATGATCTAGAGCGCAGCCCGCTGGGCGCGCCGGGCCGAAAGCACTGCGAGCGAGACCGCGACGAGGGTGAGCAGTGTTCCGATCACGGTCGTGAGCGAGAGCTCTCGGCCGCCGATCGGCACGAAAAGGTCGAGCAGGAGTGCGCCCAGCAGTTGCCCCGCAATGGTTCCGAGGCCGAGCAGCAACACGCCAATGGTGCGCACGACCAGCGCCGCACCGCCAATGAACAACACACCGATCGCGCCACCCGAATAAAGCCACGGATTGCTCGGAAAGGTCGCGATCCAGCCGACCGCGAGGGTGTGCACGATCAACGCAATGAGGAGCACGGTCGTGCCGGTGAGAAAGTTGAGGAAGGTTGCCGTGAGAGCCGACCGTGACACGTGGCGCACCTGGCCGTTGACCGCCTGCTGGTAACCGATCCCCACGCCGGCTAGCAGCGGCAGGATCAGCAGGGCGAGCGGAACATCCGTTCTGAGCTCGGCAAAGCCTGCGAATCCAACCGCTGCTAGGGCGAGGATCGAGGCGATAACGCGCAAGGCTGTCACCGGCCGCTTCGGAAGGTCGCCCAGACCGACTCGATCAATGACTGCGCCTGCGACGGTCTGAGTGGCTACGGTCGCGATCGTGAAGAGGGCGACACCGAGCATCGCCGCGGAAAGTCCCTGACTGAGCACGAAGAATGCGCCGAACACTCCCCCGATGAGAAACCACCACGGTGTTTCACGGGCGCGAACCGACTCGCGCAACACCGCGAGACCCCGACGCCCGGTCGGGGCGAGGAACACCGCGAAGGTCAGAATGACCAGACCACTTGCGAATGAGATGAAGGATCCGACGACGCCATCCCCGAGCTCGAGCGCCAGTTGGCTGTTGACGCGAGTCTGCAGTGAGGTGAGCGAGCCTGAGATGATCGCGATGCCGACGGATGCCACGAGCACCCACCTCGACGGATGCGACGGCGCAACATAACTCACTTAGCTACTATGGACGATGTTCGCGCCCCCTTAGCTCAGTTGGCCAGAGCACCGCTCTTGTAAAGCGGGGGTCGTCGGTTCGAATCCGACAGGGGGCTCCGCAACTGCCAGAGATAAGTGGCATGATGTTTCCCGGCCCATCCGGCCCTAGCGAATACTGGAGCACGCCGTGTCTCGTCCCAAGACGATCGACTTTCCCGCCGTTGTTCCGGGCAATCTCGGCCGACCAGAACCCACAACAGCGCTGGGTCGCTGGCTGCTCCGAGATCGAGTTCAGCCCAGCGGGCCCGAAGCTGCCGAGGGTCAGACCGAGACGCACTCGTGGTGGAAAGTCATGTGCCTCACCGGCGTCGACTACTTCTCTACGCTCTCGTACCTCCCGGGCATCGCCGTGCTCGCTGCCGGCGCGCTGTCGCCGCTCGCGACTCTGCTGATTGTTGCTCTCACCCTGCTCGGGATGCTCCCGATGTATCGCCGCGTCGCCAAGGAGAGCCCCCACGGTCAGGGGTCGGTCGCCATGCTTGAACGCCTACTCCCGTTCTGGCAAGGGAAGTTCTTCGTTCTGGTGCTGCTCGGCTTCGTCGCGACCTCGTGGATCATCACCATCACCCTGTCGTCAGCCGATGCCACAGTGCACCTGCTCGAGAATCCGTTTGTTCCGGATGCCCTCAGCGGACAGGCAGTGCTCATCACCGTGATCCTGCTGTTGATTCTCGGCGGGGTCTTTCTCATGGGCTTCACCGAGGCGGTGAATGTGGCGATTCCTCTGGTCGCCGTCTTCCTGCTGCTCAACGCGGTAGTCATTGTTGTCGGGCTCATCGACATCGTGATGCACCCGATCGCTATCGAGAACTGGCTCGCCGTGATCACTTCTACCGGCGGCGGCTGGACCGGCATTTTGGTGCCCGCACTCCTCGCATTCCCGCTGCTCGTGCTTGGTCTTTCGGGCTTCGAGACGGGCGTGAGCATGATGCCGCTCGTCGCCTCGAAGGGTGCCACCCCAGAGGAGCGCCTAGCGTCTCGAATTCGAAACACGAAGCGATTGCTCACCGCGGCTGCCTTGATCATGAGCGCTTACCTCATCACGTCGAGCATTGTGACAACGCTTCTCATCCCCGCCGAAGCATTCCAGTCGGGTGGTGAAGCCAACGGGCGCGCGCTCGCCTACCTCGCCCACGAGATGCTCGGTGAGTTCTTCGGCACCGCCTACGACATCTCGAGCATCCTGATTCTCTGGTTCGCGGGTGCCTCTGCGATGGCGGGGCTGATCAACATCGTGCCCCGCTATCTGCCGGCATACGGCATGGCACCGGAGTGGAGCCGCTCCATCCGCCCGGTCGTGCTCGTCTACACGACCATCAGCATCATCCTGACCATCGCATTCAATGCCGATGTGGATGCTCAGGCTGGCGCTTACGCGACCGGGATCCTTGCCATGATGGTGTCGGCCTCGTTCGCGGTGACGATCTCGGCGTTCCGAAAGAAGCAAAGGTTCGCCCGGGTCGGATTCACCATTTTGACCCTCGTGATGGGTTACGCCCTTGTCGCGAACATCATCGCCAAGCCTGACGGAATCATTATTTCGCTGCTGTTCATTCTCGGCATCATCGTGATCTCGCTGATCTCGCGTGTCACACGCTCGACCGAGTTACGCGCGTCCCGAGTCGAGTTCGACGCGAAGGCACAGAAATTCCTCGAGGATACGCTGGCTTTCGATGGCGCAATCAATGTCATCGCCCACAAGGTGCGCCCGGGGCTCAAGTCGCAGTTCGCGGCGAAGGAACGGGAGCAACGCGTGTTTGTGGCAGCTGGCGCCGACGTGATCTTCCTCGAGGTCGAGATTATCGACCCGTCTGAGTTCGAAGAGGTCCTCACGGTTCGCGGCAGCGAGACCGGTGGGCGCCGAGTTCTGCGCACCCAGAGTCCTGCGGTTCCGAACGCGATCGCGGCAGTACTCCTCGCAATCCGTGACGGGTCTGGAGTAGTGCCGAGCGCATTCTTCCAATGGTCTGAGGGCAACCCCATTGCGCACCTGCTTCGATACCTCATTCTGGGGAAGGGCGACACTGCCCCCGTCACCCGCGAGATCATTCGTGAGGCCGAGCCCGATCCGAAGAGGCGTCCCACCATCCACGTGAGCTGAGATTGCCCAGAACAGAAGATAGGTCCCCCATTGTCTGACGCCGACGAGACCAGCTCGGGCGTTCTCAGAGCCAGCGATCGCGCGCCAGTACCGCGCACCCTCATCGACATCCTCAGAGCGACGATGCTCACGCATCCTGATGCGTCCGCGCTCGATGACGGCTCGGGCGCGCTCAGCTATCGCGAGTTGATGGCACTGGTCATTCGCACCGCCACCCGTCTCAACGCCGCGGGCGTGCGCCGCGGGGATCGCGTTGGCGTGCGGATGGCCTCGGGCTCTCGCGACCTGTACATTTCGATCCTCGGCATCATGGCGGCGGGCGCCGCGTACGTCCCGGTCGATGCCGA
>JANOED010000070.1:0-4954 GCA_031413035.1 Leifsonia sp.
GCCTGTGGCACTGATCGAGGCCGCGACCGCGATAACGCCTGGCCTCGAAAGCCCCACCATCTCGCCGCTTCATGATCCCGAATGGGTGGCTGTGCGCGCGATGGTTCGGATGGCCGACGCCAACCACGTGATGGACGAGCTCTATGAGGTCGGCGCGCGCGCCATTCTCGTCAGCGCAATCCACGCTGCCCGGATTTAGCCATGCCGGTAGCCGTTCGAGTGATTGCCTGTCTCGACGTCGCAGACGGTCGAGTGGTCAAGGGTGTCAATTTCCTGAATCTTAGAGACGCCGGCGACCCCGTCGAACTTGCCCGAAAATACTACGACCAGGGTGCCGATGAGATCACCTTCCTCGACGTCACCGCCACCGTCGACAACCGCGCGACTACCTACGACGTGGTCCGTGCGACGGCCGAGCAGGTGTTTATTCCCCTCACAGTCGGTGGAGGAGTGCGCAGCGGCGATGATGTCGCGCGGTTGCTGGCGAGTGGGGCCGACAAGGTCGGTGTGAATAGCGCCGCAATAGCTCGCCCAGACCTGATTGGCGAGATCGCAGACCGGTTCGGCGCCCAGGTGCTCGTGCTTAGTCTCGACGTCAAGCGCAGCGGCGGCAGGTTCGTCGTAACCACACACGGCGGGCGCACCGAAACTGATCTCGACGCCCTCGACTGGGCTCGAGAAGTGATCGATCGTGGCGCCGGTGAGCTCTTAGTGAATTCCATCGACGCCGACGGAACCAAGCGGGGATTCGACCTCGAGTTGGTGGCGGCGATGCGTGAGCTCAGCACAGTCCCCGTCATCGCCAGTGGCGGCGCCGGGGCCGTAGGTGACTTCGGCCCCGCGATCGCTGCCGGTGCCGATGCGGTGCTGGCGGCATCCGTGTTCCACAATGGAGAGTTGACGGTCGGCGACGTGAAGCACGCGCTGGTGGATGCGGGAATGGTCGTGCGATGAGCGAGTTGACGGATGCCACCGTTGGTGAGGCCTTGGCTCGAGCCGTGTTCCACGATGCCGACGGCTCGGGCAACGGCTTGATCCCGGCGATCATCCAAGAAGCCGGTACCCACGAAGTTCTGATGCTCGGCTACATGAATGCCGAGGCACTACGCCGTACCCTCACCGAGGGGCGCGTCACATTCTGGAGCCGAAGCCGTCAGGAGTTGTGGCGCAAGGGTGACACGAGCGGTCACCGCCAGTATGTGCGTGGTGCTGCGCTGGACTGTGACGGTGACGCCGTTCTCGTGACGGTCAACCAGCTTGGTCCGGCGTGCCACACGGGCGAGCACTCCTGTTTCGACACTGACCCCCTCGCCCCGAGGCTCGGTGCCACCGATGAAGCACCGATGAGTAGCACCGATGAGTAGCACGACGACCCGCGACGACTTCGACTCCCGTCTGGCGGCGGGGCATCGGGTCGTGCCGGTGATTCGGGAGCTGTTCGCTGACGGGGAGACGCCGGTTGGGATCTACCGCAAGCTTGCGGCGGGCAAGCCCGGGACTTTCCTGTTGGAGTCTGCGGAGCAAGGTGGCATCTGGTCGCGATTCTCGTTCGTCGGGGTCGCAAGTTTCGGCGTTCTCACCGACGAGGGCGACACCGTCTCGTGGCTCGACTACGGTCTTTCGGCTGACCGCGCACTCGGCACGAACCTTCCGACAGCGCCCCTCGACGCCCTCGCTCATCTTTACGCGCGCTGGTCAACGCCCCGGGTCGACGGCCATCCACCTCTCACCGGGGGGCTCGTCGGTTTCATTGGCTGGGAGGCGATCCGCCAGATTGAAAATCTGCCGGCGGTACCACCCGCTGACTTCAGGGTTCCGTCGCAAGCACTGAGTTTCGTCAGCGAGCTCGTAGTGCTCGACCATAGGTTCGGCACGGTAATGCTGATCGCTGCAGCGCTCGGTGACGGGGTTGACGAAGCTTCAGAAGCTTGGCACAACGCGCAATCCCGCCTCGATCGAATGCAACAGCAACTTGGGCAACCCAGCGAAGCGTGGCTCGCCGAGGTCGATCTCACGGTTGCCCCCACCCCGATCCCGCGAAGCACCCCCGAGGACTACATCGCCGCGATTGAGCGTTCGAAGAGGTACATCCGCGACGGAGATGTGTTCCAGGTCGTTGTGTCGCAGCGGTTCGACCACGAGATCACCGCCGACCCCCTTGATGTCTATCGGGTGCTGCGCACCCTAAACCCTTCGCCGTACATGTATCTGCTCACGCTCGTCGACGCGGCTGGTGAACCGTACTCAATCGTGGGCTCGAGCCCAGAGGCACTCGTAAAGCTCTCGCAGTCTCGGGTCTATATGCACCCCATCGCGGGTTCACGGCCTCGCGGCGAGACACCCGAGCAAGACCTCGAGCTTGCCGAGGAACTGCTCGCAGATCACAAGGAGCAGGCGGAGCACCTCATGCTCGTTGACCTCGCGCGCAATGACCTGCTGAAGGTCTGCCTGCCCGGCACCGTCGAGGTCACCGAATTCATGCAGGTGGAGCGGTTCAGTCACATCATGCACCTGGTGTCGTCGGTCGAAGGCGACCTGCGACCTGCGGCAACTGCGGTTGACGTGTTGAGGGCAACATTCCCGGCTGGAACTCTCTCGGGTGCTCCAAAGCCGCGCGCCCTCGAGATCATCGACGAGTTGGAACCGGCCCAGCGCGGCGTATATGGCGGAGTTGTCGGGTATTTCGACTTTGCCGGCGACGCCGATCTCGCCATAGCGATTCGAACTGCCGTAATTGTCGGCGGTCTTGCTCGTGTGCAGGCAGGAGCAGGACTCGTTGCGGATTCCGATCCCGAGACAGAGCTTCAGGAGACTCGAGATAAGGCAGCAGCTCCGCTGCGCGCAGTGGCCGTTGCCAACGCGATGCGGCGTGTGACATGAACTCCAGACGCCTCAAATATGGATCGATTCTGGCGGCAATTGTGCTGAGCGGACTCGTCTTGTTGTCGTGGACTCAGGAGTGGTTCTCGGTCAGACTCGGATCGGGCGAAACGCTTTCAATCGCCGGCGACGTGGCCGCTCCCGCTCTCACGGCGCTGGCACTCTCTGGCCTCGCCCTCGCTGGTGCGCTCGCGATTGCCGGGCGTGTGTTTCGAGTAATTCTGGGTCTGCTTCAGATGAGCTTGGGGGGACTCGTTGTTACCTCAGCGGTCATCGCGATGGTCGACCCGATCTCAGCCTCGGCTTCTGAGATCACTCAGGCGACCGGAGTAAGCGGTGCTCAGTCAATTGCCGAGCTCGTTTCAGACGTGGTGGCATCTCCCTGGCCCGCCGTCACCTTGGCGCTGGGGGTGATGGTTACCCTGCTCGGGTTGGCGATCGCCCTCACTACGCGTTACTGGCCCATGTCGTCGCGAAAGTATCAGGCTGTAAGGCTTGAGCAGACCGACGGCTCGCCGGTGGCCGACTGGGACGCATTGAGCGACGGTCGCGACCCGACCGGGCCTGACCGCTAGAATCCGTATACGCCCTCATAGAACGGAGCACGACAGATGAACCCCCAGTCTGACCCCGGTCACGGCCACTCACCGGCGGCTTGGATCGCTGTCACGATCATGCTCGTGGCTTTCTCGATTGGGACTGTCGCTTTCTTCCTCGATGTTGCGTGGCTGGTTTGGGCATCGGTTGGCCTACTGGTGGTCGGCGCACTGATGGGGTGGGTGCTCGCGAAGGCCGGATACGGCGTCGCTGGTCCCAAGTACACGCCTAAGGCGCACAACTAGGTGCTGTCAGATCTGATAGCCGGAGCCCTCCACGACGCTTCGGAGCGACGCTCGCTGCGCAGTGTCGCGGATGTCGAGAAGGCGGCGCTTGAGCGGCCAGCTCCCCTGGATGTCCTCGCGGCACTCGCGCCGCGAGACAGCGTGCACATTATCGCCGAGATCAAGCGGGCAAGCCCCTCCAAGGGAAACCTCGCGGCCATACCCGACCCGGCGTCACTCGCCGTAACGTACGAGATCGGGGGAGCAAGCGCGGTCAGTGTGCTCACGGAGGGCCGACGCTTTGGCGGGTCACTTGAGGATCTTGAGGCGGTTCGCGCCGTGACATCCATACCGGTGCTTCGCAAGGACTTCATCGCCGAGCCCTATCAGGTGCTCGAAGCCCGAGCCGCTGGAGCGGATCTGGTGTTGCTCATCGTCGCTGCCTTGGATGATGCAACCCTGTCGTCGCTGTTCAGGCTCGTCAACGGGCTTGGGATGACACCCCTCGTCGAGACTCACACGGCTGACGAAGTCGACCGGGCTCTCGATCTCGGCGCAGATGTCATTGGCGTGAACGCCCGTGACCTCAGCACCTTCGAGCTCGATCAAGACCTGTTTGGCAGGCTGGCCGACATGATTCCGACCGGCGTGATCCGCATTGCTGAGTCGGCAGTGAAGACCCCTGCCGACGTCGCACACTACCGTCGAGCCGGGGCCGACGCTGTGCTCGTGGGTGAGGCCCTCGTCACCGGCGACGACCCGGCCGCCACTCTGCGCGAATTTTTGGCTGTCGGATGATGCTTCGCGACGAGCTGGGGCCCTATTTCGGTGAATATGGCGGGCGATACGTTCCTGAGTCGCTGATCGCGGCCCTCGATGAATTGGATGCCGCGTACACGCTCGCTCGCACAGAACCCGCTTTCCAAGCCGAACTTGCCCACCTGCACGCGACCTACACGGGCCGCCCGAGCATCATCACCGAGGTGCCGCGCTTTGCAGAGCACGCCGGCGGAGCTCGGGTAATTCTTAAGCGCGAGGACCTCAACCACACCGGGTCGCACAAGATCAACAATGTTCTTGGGCAGGCCTTGCTGGCTAAGCGTCTCGGCAAGAACCGACTCATCGCTGAGACCGGTGCCGGTCAGCACGGCGTGGCAACTGCCACTGCGGCAGCTCTCTTCGGCATGGAGTGTGTCGTCTACATGGGTGAGGTCGACACGGTTCGACAGGCTCTCAACGTTGCGCGCATGCGG
>JANOED010000071.1:0-2090 GCA_031413035.1 Leifsonia sp.
CGGCTCCTTCGCGAGCGCTAGCTGAGGCAGCGACACGTCGCCGGCCCCGTCGAGACCGAGCACGAACACCCCGCGCTCCTTGTAGGCCTTGATCGTCTGCGTCAGGTTGCCCGCCATCGCCACGGGCGTGCGCGCCGCCGCGCCCGCCGAGGTCTTCCACGCGGACGCCGTCAGCCCCACCGAACGGCGCTGCGGCACGATGACACCCTGGCCGCCGAAGGCCGCGACCGAGCGGATGATCGCGCCCAGGTTACGCGGATCGGTGATGCCATCCAGAGCCACCAGCAACGGCACCTGTCCGCGCGAGATCACCGTGTCGAGCAGCTCCATCGGATTCGCGTAGTCGTACGGCGGAACCTTCAACGCCACACCCTGATGCACCGAGTCGAAGCCGGCGAGACGGTCGAGCTCGGGGCGCATCACTTCGAGAATCGGGATGCCGCGGCTCGTCGCCAACTGCAGAATCTCCTTGACGCGATCGTCGAACTCGATGCGCGCCGCCATGTACAACGTCGTCACCGGAATCTTCGCGCGCAGCGCCTCCAGCACCGAATTGCGACCGGTTACCATCTCCGATTCGTCACTCGACTTGGGCGATCGGCCCGGTGATCGAGACCCGCCGGGCGGTCGAGATCCCGTCGTCGGCCCACCCCCACGAGAGCCAGCGGCCGCTCCCGGTGCCTTCTTCTTGCCGCCAGCCGCCTCATACCGGTCGGCCGCAGCCTTGCGCTTGCCCGCGGGGTGGTACGGCCGGTCCTCAGCTTTGGGGGTCGGCTTGCGACCGTCGAGCGCCTGACGCCCCTGGCCGCCCGAGCCGACCTGCGGACCCTTGCGACCCTTGCGCACGGCACCCGCGCGGGGCTTGTTGCCTGGACTCTTCACTGCACGCTCCACTGTGTCTTTGGGTGGCGCGTGTTCATGACACGCTCCACTGTGTTCCGGCCGGGCCGTCTTCGACGGCTATTCCAGCATCCGCAAGTTCATCACGGATCCGGTCGGCCGTGGTGAAGTCCTTCGCCGCACGAGCCGCGTTACGGTCGGCGATCAACGATTCGACGAGGCTCGTCAGCGCCCGCTCAGTGGGCTCGGATGCCGCGGCAGCCCACTGCGGCGACCCCGGGTTGATCCCCAGAACCTCGACCATCGCAAGCACCTCGCCGCGCGCGGACGCCAGCGCCTCGAGATCACCGGAGTCGTACGCGAGGTTGCCCGCGCGCACCGTCTCGTGCAGCACGCCGAGCGCCTGGGGCACCGCAAGGTCGTCGTCCATCGCGGCCGCGAACGCGTCGGGGATGACCTCCGCAGCAGAAAACTCGGTGCCGGTGAGTCGACGCGAAGCGCGGTCGAGGAACACCTCGATGCGCTCGAGCGCCGCCTGCGCCTCGACGAGCGCGCCATCGTGGTAGTCGATCGTTGACCGATAGTGTGCCGCCCCGAGGAAGTACCGCACCACGAGTGGGCGGGCGAGCTCCAGAAACTCGGCCGCGTAGATCGAGTTGCCCAGCGACTTCGACATCTTCTGGCCGTTGACGTTCACGAGCCCGTTGTGCACCCAGTAGGTGGCGAACGCGTCGCCCGCCGCGGTCGATTGCGCGAGCTCGTTCTCGTGGTGCGGGAAGCGCAGGTCGAGTCCCCCGCCGTGAATGTCGAACGCGGCACCGAGGTACCGTCGCGACATCGCGGAGCACTCGATGTGCCAGCCCGGGCGGCCGGCGCCCCACGGGCTCGGCCACGCGGCATCCACCGGTTCGTCGGGTTTGTGACCCTTCCAGAGCGCGAAGTCGCGGGGGTCGCGCTTGGCGCGCGGGTCGGCGTCTGCCGCCGCCTCCATGCTGTCGGGCTTCTGGCGAGTCAGTTCACCGTAGGTCGGCCAACTCGCGGTGTCGAAATAGACGTCGCCCGAGTCGTCCGTCGCGGGGTAGGCGTGACCCGCGTCAAGGAGCCGCTGGATGATCGTCTGCATCTCGGTGACGCTCGCGGTAGCGCGCGGTTCATACGTCGGAGCTTGGATGCCCAGCGCCGAGTACCCCGCGGTGAACTCCAGCTCGTACCGATACGCGTGCGCCCACCACGAGACGGTGGCTGAGCCC
>JANOED010000072.1:0-3223 GCA_031413035.1 Leifsonia sp.
CGAAATCAGCGTTGTTCGACGAGGCGAAAATCACCTGCGCTCCCTGCTCGACCGACTCGGTGAGCAGCTGGTCATCGACAATGTCGAAGCAGATGTTGATGCCGACGAGCACGCCGTCTATGTCGAAGACCATGTCTGTGGTTCCGGGCGTGTACTCCCGCGCGATCAGATCGATCAGGTCGGGTGCAAAGGGTCGCCAGAAAGCTCGATCAGGGATGTACTCGCCAAAGGGCACCGGGTGCCTCTTGTCGTAGTAGTCGACGATGCCCTCACCCGCCCGCCACAGGATCGAGGTGTTGTAGGTCTTTCCGTCGCGATCGGTAACCGCCCAGGTGACGAACGGAGCGTCCAACTCCTCAGAGACGAGGTCGAATACTGCGGCGGTGTACTCGTCGTCCAGCGGGCTGTAGTCGGTTGAGCCCTCTGGCCAGAGCACGACATCGATGCCCTCGGCGCCGAAGAGGGGTGCCGTGGCATCCAACTGGGCTTGAAGAAGATCGCCACGCTCTCGCTGGTCGAAGTAGCCGGCCTTGCCGTTGCCCTGCACCGCAGCGACCCGCAGGGTCTCGACGCCAAGCGTCTCCGCGCCAGGGACGGGCCATGCCGGGATCGCCAGCAGAAGCGCCACCAGCCCGACGGGAACCGTGGCGCGAACCAGACGATCGCGCCCAGCAAGTCGCACTGCCTCGATGCTGGTGGCAACGATCAGAACGACGACGAAACTGACGCCCGAGATGCCAATCCAGGCGAACAGCGGCGCAAGCGGGGAGTCGACCTGTGACATGCCGACTCGGCCCCACGAGAAGCCGCCGTAGGGCCATACGGCCGACCAAGCCTCTTGGGCGGTCCACAGCCCCGCAACGACCACCGGGAGCAGCCCTAGCCGCCCGAGGGGGCCGGGGAAGGCCCGGGGAACCCAACGGTACGCGAGGGCAATTGCAAGGCCCCCGCCAGCCACGAACAGCGACTGCAGCACCGCCAGTGCCGACATGGGCAGGGGTCCCAGAAACAGCGACGCCCACTCGATGTGCACGAAGTAGAAGGTGGCGCCGGCCACAAAGCCAACGAGCAGGGCTGAGCCTGCCCGGCGGCCGATGAGCGATACGAACACGAGGGCCATTCCGACGAACGCGAGCGGCCAGATGTTCTTGTCTTCGAACCCGCCGTCGAGAATCGGCCCGGATGCCGCGGCCACCAGCAGCGCGGCCCAGAACGGCAGCACGGGCCGGGTGCCGTCGGACTCAGCAATCACATCGAGAGCCTAAGCGACGCTGCTGTATGCGACGATTCCGCGACGGATCGAGTCGAGCGCAGCGCGAGCGGTTCGCCCGACGTCACCATCGGCCACCACCGAGAGTTGGTCGAGCAAGTCGATGGTCTGCTTGGTCCAGCGCACGAAGTCACCTGCCGCCATGTCGGCTTCGCGGAGCACCGCGTCGAGCCCGGTGCCGCTGGCCCAGCGATACATTGCGAGCGCAAGTCCGGTCGACAGCGGCTGGCTTCCCGGCAGCTTATGGAGCTGTTCGAGATCGTCAAGCTCGCTCCACAGGTTTCCGGTGAGTTCGAATGCCTCGCGGAATCGGCCGCGCGGGAGGTGACGTTCGCCCACAAGGCCTTCCTCGCGGCGAGGCTCGTAAACCAGGGTCGTGGCCATCGCGGCTAGCGACGCTGGGTCCAACTCCGCCCAGTAACGGCGGCGCAGCGATTCGGCGACCAGAAGGTCGCGCTCCCCGTAGATGCGGCGGAGCATCCGTCCCTCGGGGCTGAGAACCAGACCATCACCGTCGGCCACGAGGTACCCCAGCTCGAGCAAGATGTCAGTGACTCGGTCGAAGATCTTCGCCACGGCACCCGTGCGGGTTCTGATCTGAGCGGTCAGCTGATCGGTCTCGCGCTTGAGCTTCCACCAGCGCTCAGCCCAACGGGCGTGGGCCTCCCGCTCGGCACAGGCATGGCACGGGTGTTGCTTCATGCGCCGCCGCAGCTCAGTCAACTGGCGCTGGCGCCGGTCGCGGTCGGAGCGATTTGCGGTGTTCGACAGGCCTTTGCGCTCGAGGTCCGTGAGTTCGCGGCGAATGCGCGAATACTCTGTGAAGTCGCCCAGATGGCAGCTCATCGACTTCGCGTATCCGGCGAGCGACTCCTCTTGGGAGCGCACCTTGCGGGCAAGGTCGACGACGGCTCGGTCGGCTTGAAATTGGGCGAAGCTCGATTCGAGGATCTCGCGGGTGCGTGGGCGCCCGAATTGCTCGATCAGGTTGACAGCCATGTTGTAGGTGGGCTTGAAGCTCGAGTTCAGTGGATAAGTACGGCGACTAGCGAGCGAGGCGACGGCCTGCGGATCGAGCCCGTCAACCCACTGGATGACCGAGTGCCCTTCGACGTCAATACCGCGACGCCCAGCGCGACCCGTGAGTTGGGTGTACTCCCCCGGCGTGATCGGCACCCTCGCCTCACCGTTGAACTTCTCCAGCTTCTCGAGAACCACGGTACGTGCCGGCATGTTGATCCCGAGCGCGAGTGTCTCCGTAGCGAACACCACCTTGACGAGCTTCTTCTGGAAGAGCTCCTCAACGACCTCCTTGAAGGCGGGTAGCAGACCTGCGTGGTGCGCAGCCACGCCGCGTTCAAGTCCCGTCAGCCAATCCCAGTAGCCAAGAACCGCCAAGTCCTCGTCGAGTAGGGTTCGGCAGCGTTCCTCCACGATTGCCCGGATCTCGTCGCGTTCGGGCACGGTCGTCAATCGGATGCCCGCCCGCAGCACCTGAGCCACGGCCTGGTCACAGCCCACCCGACTAAAGATGAAGAAGATCGCGGGGATCAGGTTCTTGCCATCGAGGAGTTTCACCACCTCGGGACGGTCCATGCGTTGGTTCTCGGGCCGACCGCCGCGGGAGTGGTAACGCCCGACATCCTTCATCTGCTTGGCGCCCAGCGTTCTCCCGCCGTAGCGGGCCATCTGCACAAGCTCGGGGTTCACCCGGTGAGTCGCTGCCAGCCCAGAAGAGTCGAATAGGTCGATGAGCTTCGTGCGCATCAGAATGTGCTGGTCAAGGGGAACCGGGCGCTCTTCAGACACGATCACTTCAGTGTCGCCACGAACCGCCTGCAACCAGTCGCCGAACTCCTCCGCGTTCGAGACCGTGGCACTCAGAGAAACCATCCGCACACGCTCGGGCAGGTGGATGATGACCTCTTCCCAGACCGCTCCACGGAAACGGTC
>JANOED010000073.1:0-9560 GCA_031413035.1 Leifsonia sp.
CCGGAACCGGCCGAGCGCCACAACGCCCCGGCGCCGTCGCTGGCCGAGGTGGTGGAGACGCTGGAGACCGCGCCCAAGGCCGCCATCCCGTCGATCCTGGCGGGTTGGCCAAGCGACACCCAATGACCACCGGAGCGTGCGCGATGCCCACCTATCTTGACCACGCCGCGACCACCCCCATGGGTGCGGAAGCGATTGCCGCGTACACCGCAGCATTGGGTCTAGTCGGCAACCCCGCTTCGATCCACTCCCAGGGCCAGTCGGCGAAGCGGATGCTCGAAGAAGCCCGCGAGGCTGTGGCGGCCTCGGTGGGTGCCGACAGTCACGAGGTGACGTTCACGTCGGGGGGAACAGAGGCGATCAACCTCGCGGTGAAGGGACTGTTTTGGGGCGCTGGAGCTGGCGCGATTGCATCGCAATCGCGCGACGCCAGCCCCGACGAATCTGCGATTCGTCGGCTACCGACGCGAAATCGCATCCTCTCCACCCGCGCCGAACACCACGCCACCATCGACACCCTCGAGTGGCTCGAGGCTCACGAGGGCGCGGTCATCGACTGGATCCCGGTCGACGCGCTCGGCCGGATCGACCTCGACGCGCTCGCGGCAGCGCTCGGCCCCGACGTTTCCCTCGTGACCACGCTGCTGGCGAACAACGAGGTGGGAACCATCCAGCCGGTCGCCGAAATCGTGGCGCTCGCCGCGGCCCATGGCGTGCCGGTGCACTGTGATGCCGTCGCCGCATTTGGCTCGCTGCCTCTCGACTTCGACGCGTCGGGGCTCGCCGCGCTCAGCATCTCTGCCCACAAGATTGGCGGACCCGTCGGCATCGGCGCGCTCGTCGTCGCACGCTCGGCGCGGCTCGAACCCCTGCTGCACGGTGGCAACCAGCAACGGTTCCGCTCCGGCACCCAGGATGCCGCGGGTGCCCACGCGTTCGGAGTAGCCGCGACCCTCACCGAGCGGTCACGGCCGGCGCGAGTGGCGCGGCTGGAGGCCCTGCGCGATGACCTAGTGGAGAGCATCCGCTCAGCTGTCCCTGATGCGGTGTTGCGGGGCGACCCCAATGACCGGCTGCCGGGCAACGTGCATTTCACGTTCCCAGGGAACGTGCATTTCACGTTCCCAGGGTGCGAGGGTGACTCCTTGCTCTTTCTGCTGGATGCCGCCGGCTTCAGTGTCTCAACCGGTTCAGCGTGCCAGGCCGGGGTTCCCGAGGCCTCTCATGTCTTGCTCGCGATGGGTGTCTCTGAGCCTGATGCCCGGGGCGCCCTGCGGTTCAGCTTGGGGGACTCGACGACGCCCGCAGAGCTAGACGCCCTCGTTGCGGTGCTCCCCGAGGTAGTGGCGCAGGCTCGCGCCGCCGGACTCGCCTGAGCGGCAACCGGAGCGCAAGCCTGCACCAGCCGAGCTATTGAGGCCGAGCCCCCGCTAGGCGAGTGCTGACGGCTGGTGGCCGGTCGCGACCGCGCGCTGCGCGGCGATCAGCCGCACACCGACGATCGCGAGGCCGGCGGCCAGCAGGGCCCACACTGCGGAGGTGATGCCCACAAGCGCCAGTTCGAATTGCGCCACATTGAGGCTGGTCCAGCCCACGGTAGCGTCGGGCGAGAGTCCCTGGATTGACAGCATCGAGCCGGCGACCAGAAGCGTCGGGACCACGACCAGCAGGAGCGCGGATGCGATGCCTCGGGTCTCGGAAGCCCGGTCGGTGCGCGCGATCGCGACCGCAAGCCCGACTGCTAGATAGATCGCCCAAGCGAAGTAGGCCCAGGCAAAGAGCACGGAGCCTACGAGGGCGATCGACATCGAGGCGATGACGATCCCGCCAAACGCGTCAATTCGGGCGGTAGCGCGCACCATGAGGGCGATCAGGGCGAGGCCGGTGGCAAGGACAGCGATCCCCAACGGCAACGTTGAGGCGAGATACTCGTCGGTCGACCACGAGCGATCGAAATAGGCGACGACTCCGGATGGCCCGGCAATGATGACTGCGACCCAACCTAGAGCCGCGATCAGTGTGAGCGGGCCTGCGGCCCGGGAGAGGGTAGAGATCATGTCGATTCCTTTCTGAGGTACCGCGGCGAGGAGTGCCGCCACAAGGTGTGGATCGCCGAACCGATCGAGGGTCATCCGCTCGGCGGACTCCTCCTCGATCCCTTCTGCGGTTGATATTTCGACGGATTGGTAGAGGTGATCCGCTACCTCGTCTCGGAGGTCGAGGGCATCGCGGCGGTGCGAGAGACGATCGCTCAGCGAGTCGAGGTAGGCATCGATCAGGGCGTACTGGGCCACGGTGACCTCCCCACGATCGCGGTGACGGCGGTAGCGAATTGACTCCAGCTGGCTCGATCGTCGGCGAGTTTTGCGCGGCCCGATGCGGTGAGCCGGTACGAGCGCCGCCGGCGTCCGCCGGCCTCACTCCACTCGCTCACCAGCTGACCCGCACGTTCGAGACGGTGCAGCACCGGGTAGACGGTGCCTTCGGCGAGGTCGAACACGTCGTCGCTGCGGCGCTTGAGTTCTTCGATAACGCCGTAGCCGTGTAGCGGGCCATCGGCGAGTACTGCAAGAACGAGAACATCGAGATGTCCTTTAAGTGATTCACCCTTCATACCTAGCAACACTAGGCATAGCGCAGGTAGGTGTCAAGGCCACGCGTAAACTTGCCTCATGCGCGTACTGGCAGCAATGAGCGGCGGAGTCGACTCCGCCGTCGCTGCCGCGCGCGCGGTCGACGCCGGCCACGACGTCGTCGGTGTGCACCTCGCGCTCAGCCGCACCCCCGGCACCCTGCGCACCGGCGCCCGCGGGTGTTGCACGATCGAGGACTCGATGGATGCCCAGCGCGCGGCCAACATCATCGGCATCCCGTACTACGTGTGGGACTTCTCCGAGCGATTCCAGGCCGAGGTAGTGGACGACTTCGTGGCCGAGTACTCAGCCGGACGCACCCCCAACCCGTGCATGCGCTGCAACGAGCGAATCAAGTTCGCTGCACTCCTCGAGAAGGCCCTCGCGCTTGGCTTCGATGCGGTTGCCACCGGCCACTACGCGAGCATCGTGACCGATGCGCAAGGCAACCGCGAACTGCACCGTGCCGCTTCGTGGGCGAAGGACCAGAGCTACGTGCTCGGCGTCCTCACCGCCGATCAACTGAAGCACGCAATGTTCCCACTCGGCGCGACCCCGTCGAAGGCCGAGGTGCGCGCGGAAGCAGCCGCTCGCGGGCTAGCTCTCGCATCGAAGCCCGACTCGCACGACATCTGCTTCATCCCCGACGGCGACACGCGTGGCTGGCTCGCTGACCGAGTCGGAGCCGAGCCGGGCGCGATCCTCGACGCTTCCGGCACCGTCCTCGGTACGCATGACGGTGCCACGGGCTTCACGATCGGTCAGCGCAAGGGCCTCAACGTCGGTCACCCGACGCCCGACGGTAGGCCGCGGTTTGTGCTCGAGGTGCGTCCCGCCACCAACGAGGTCGTCGTCGGCCCTCGCGACGCACTGGCGCTCTGTGAGCTTGCCGGTGCACGGTTCAGTTGGGTTGGCCGTGAGCCGGATGCCGCGGCTAGGGGCTTCGACTGCGAGGTGCAGGTGCGCGCTCATGCCGACCCCGTGCCAGCGACCGCGGTGGTGGCGCCGAACTCAGCTACCGGTCATCCGGAGCTCGTGATCACCCCCGTTGACCCCATCGTCGGAGTCTCGCCGGGGCAGACCGCGGTGCTCTACCAGGGCACCCGCGTGCTTGGCCAGTGCACCATCGATCGCACGGTCAGCGCGGTGGCCGCGCGAGTGTAGTGGCCGCTGGAGAACCACGACATGGCTGCGCTCACGACACGAAACGGCGAAGAGCTCAGCCGCGAGCAGCTCGTCGCGTGGCTCCTGCAGGGCGATCCGGCAATCCGCTGGCAGGTGCTGCGCGACCTCGAAGCCGCCCCGCCCGAGGTGGTCGCGCGGGAACGCGCACGGGTAGCGACCGAGGGTTGGGGCGCTCGCGTACTTGCACTTCAGGATCCGGACGGCCGGTGGGCTGGCGCACTGTACAGCCCGAAGTGGACGTCGACCCACTACACCCTGATGCTGCTGCACTGGCTGGGCCTTCCGCGGGGAAACGAGCGGGCCCTCGCCGGGTGCCGTGTGCTCTGGGATGCCGCGGCTCGCGACGCGGGCGGCCTGACGTTCGGGCACGGCAACACCACGCCAGAGGGCTGCATCACCGCGATGCTCGTGCTGCTCGCCAGCTCGTTCGGACTCGAGGATGACCGGGTCGACGCGAGCGTGGAGTGGTTGCTGCGCAACCAGCTCGCCGACGGTGGATGGAACTGTCGGAGCATCCGTGATGGTTCGACGCACGGCTCATTCCATACGTCTATCTCGACGCTCGATGCCTTCCGAGCTTATTTGGCCGCCGGTCGACCGATCGATGTTCGCCCCGCGATGCGGGCGGGGGAGGAGTTCTTCCTCGCACACCGGCTCTATCGGTCGCACAGCACAGGCGGGATCGCGAATCCGGCCTTCACCAAGTTTCCGTTCCCGCCGCAATGGCACTTCGATGTCGTTCGCGGACTTGAGCATTTCCGCGCCGTCGACAGCCCACGTGATCCGCGACTCGCCGATGCGGTCGAAGTTGTGCGTGATGCGAGGCGCACTGATGGCCGATGGAGCGGTCATCGGCGTTACTCCGGCCGCGAGTGGTTTGCTCTGGAACCAGCAGGGCCGAGCCGCTGGGCGACCCTGCGAGCCCGTGCGGTGCTGGACTGGTGGGATGCCGAGCCCGCTGTCGTCCCTTCGCTCTAGGCTGGCAGACGTGGCAGACCCGGTTTCCGCGCAGAACCAAGTTCCTCAGCATGCCGACCCGGCCCTCACGGCCGCCGCGGCCGAGGTCGCCGAGCTCACGACCCGCATCATCGAGTTCCGCGATGCGTACTACCAGCGCGATGAGGTGCTGGCCAGCGATGAGGAGTATGACGCGCTCATGCGTCGACTCGAAGAACTTGAGCGGGCCTACCCCGAGCTTCAGGGACAGGACAGTCCCACCCAAACGGTCGGCGGCCGTGCCGCGAGTCTCTTCGATCCGGTCACGCACGCCGAGCGCATGCTCAGCCTCGACAACGTGTTCAGCCTCGACGATTTCGCGGCGTGGGCTGCGAAGGTCGAGCGTGACTCGGGTCGACCCGTCGACTACCTGTGCGAACTCAAGATCGACGGGCTCGCCATCAGCCTGCGCTACGAGAACGGTCGGCTGACCTCTGCTGCCACCCGCGGCGACGGTGTCGTCGGTGAGGATGTCACCGAGAACATTGCGCGCGTGCACGGCATCCCCGCCCGCTTGACCGGCACGGGTCACCCGCCAGTGGTCGAGGTGCGGGGCGAGATCTTCTTCCCGGTGGAGGCCTTTCGCGAATTGAACGCCGAACAGGCGGCCGCTGGGGAGAGGGTCTTCGCGAACCCTCGGAACGCGGCATCCGGGTCACTCAGGCAAAAGTCGGAGGGCAAGAACGCCGCAGCGCTTGATCTGATGCAGCGGCGACTTTCCCGGCTCCGGATGCTCGTGCACGGCATCGGCGCGTGGCCGAACCCTCCCGTGGCCAGCCAAAGCGAGGTGTACGGCTTGCTCGCCGGGTGGGGATTACCCACCAGCACGCACTTCAGGGTGGCAGCCAGCGCGGCCGCCGCGGCGGAGTTCATCGAGTACTACGGCGAACACCGCGACAGCGTCGAACACGAGATCGACGGAATCGTCGTCAAGGTCGATGAGCTCGCCCTGCACCAAGAGCTCGGCGCGACCTCGCGCGCGCCGCGCTGGGCGATCGCCTACAAGTACCCGCCAGAGCAGGTGAACACGAAGCTGCTCGACATTGTCGTGTCGGTCGGGCGCACCGGTCGGGCGACACCGTTCGCGGTCATGGCACCGGCCCGAGTTGCCGGCTCGGTCGTGCGGCAGGCGACCCTGCACAACCAGGATGTCGTCAAGGCGAAGGGCGTGCTCATCGGCGACATCGTGGTGTTGCGCAAGGCGGGCGATGTGATTCCCGAGGTTCTCGGGCCGGTCATCGAACTGCGCGACGGAACCGAGCGCGAGTTCGTGATGCCGACGTTGTGTCCCGAGTGTGGTACTCCGCTCGCGCCCGCAAAGGAGGGTGACGTCGACCTGCGATGCCCCAACGCGCGCAGCTGCCCGGCCCAAGTTCGCGGACGAGTCGAGCACGTCGGCAGTCGGGGTGCGCTCGACATCGAGGGGCTCGGGGAGGTCTCGGCCGCAGCGCTGACCCAGCCGCTCGTGCCTAAGATTCCACCGCTCGTGACCGAGGCGGGGCTGTTCTCGCTTCGCTTGGAAGACCTGTTCCCCATCACCGTTGTCGTGCGGGATGCCGAGACCGGTCTACCTAAGCTGCTCGAAGACGGCGCTGGTGGGTTGGTGCAGAAAGAAGAGACACCCTTCCGTCGCCGCCGCCGGCTCACGGGCAAGGATGCCGATCCCGCGTTTGACTCGCAGGCAGCGTTCGACCCGCGAGCCCCGTTCGCCGGTGATGCCGAGTCCGTGCCCTCCAGCCAGGCTGTGCAACTGATCGAGAACCTCGCGCGCGCGAAGACCAAGGAACTCTGGCGCATCCTTGTTTCGCTGTCCATCCGTCATGTTGGGCCCGTTGCCGCCCGCGCGCTCGCTGGCTACTTCGGCTCGCTTGACGCGATCCGGTCTGCGACACGCGAAGAACTCGCTGCGGTCGAGGGAGTCGGCGGGATCATCGCCGACGCTGTGCTCGACTGGTTCGAGCTGGACTGGCATCGCGAGATCATCGAGCGCTGGGCGGATGCCGGGGTACAGTTCGCGACTCCCGGTCACCCCGGACCCGGGGCGGCTCAGTCTGCCGACGGACCACTCGCGGGGCTCACCGTTGTCGCGACCGGCAGTCTCGACGGCTTCACTCGCGAAGGGGCGATCGAAGCAATCATCGCTGCTGGGGGGAAGGCGGCCTCAAGCGTCTCCAAGAAGACCGACTTCGTGGCTGCCGGACCGGGGGCCGGTTCGAAGCTGGGCAAGGCTGAGGAGCTCGGTATCCGGATTATCGATGCTCAGCAGTTCGCACTGCTGCTCGCAGAGGGACCTTCAGCGCTGCACTGACCGTTCTATGTGCAGCTCGGATACAAGCGTAAATCGACGGGTACAAACCCTGACCCGATCTCGTTAGGTGTGATTTATTGCACATCCAGTGCGAGTTGCTGCGATTCCGAGCGTTGAGCGCTGGAAACCGGCGTTGATCGGCACATTCTGCAACGAACGACGGGTCTGCGCACCGATTCGTTTTCACCCACATTTCTTCAGCGCGAAACACCCGTGTCCCCCATACGAGGCGTTCTATCCCCTACTATGGGGGATGCAACCAACTGTTCTGGGGTGGGCAGGACAGTTGTTCGCAGTGAGGGGATACCCGAATTGCTGTTTGACGTCGCAGCCGTTCTGACGACCTCGACGACCCTTAACTCGGTCGCCGAGGCTTTTGGCGTGCACGAAATCTCGCGCTTCGCCACCGCTTACTCGACCAGCGACAACATCCCGACTGAGTTGTCCCTCACGCGGATCTCGGTGCCGCAGATCACGGTGCAACGCGTCGCCGCGCCGCTGAGCTCGGCAGCGGTCGAGAACCCGGTTGCCCTTCCCCCACAGCCGTTCGTTGGTCCTGAGCCTGTGTTTGTCGGTCCCGAGGTGCCCGGGGTATCAACCGCGCTCGCCGCTTCGCCTACCGAGGGCGTTCAGGGTACACGGGTTCTCAGCCAGATCGCGCTGCTTCCCGGCGGTGAGGTGGCCGCGTTCGTGCGTGACAACCCCACGGCGATTCAGTCCCTCATTGTCAACCCACCCCAAGCGCGCGACGTAGCCCTGTGGTGGAACTCGATGGGCGTCGACTCCCGCAGCGCCCTGCGCACCGCCGCGCCAGAGCTGGTCGGCAACCTCGATGGTGTGCCCTACGCCACTCGCGATCAGGCGAACCGCTCAGTTCTCAGCACAACGATGCGTCAACTCGAGACCACCATCCAGACCGAACCCGGACGCACTGCTGTCGAGAAGGCGAAGCTCCAGCTGTCGATGCTCACCTCCATCGCGAACGCGGTGAGCGAGGCATCCGGTGGCACCAGTCGCACGCTTCTGAGCCTCGACGTTGCAGGCCAGGGGCGCGCGGCGATCATCGTGGGCGACCTGACCACCGCCGACTACATCACCTACATGGTCCCCGGCATGTTTTTCACCATCGAGGGTCAGATGGTCTACTGGACGGATGCCGCGGCTCGCCTCCGCGACGAGCAGCTCAACTGGCTGGCGCACTACGGTGACACCTCAAGTACCGTCGCAACCGTTGCGTGGATCGGGTACCACACCCCCAACCTCACGAATGTCGCGAGTCTCGACAATGCGGTTGAGGCACGTGACTCGCTCGCTGATGCGATTCAGGGCCTTCAGACTCTGCGCGGAACCGACCAGCCGTACGTCTCGATCATCGGTCACTCATACGGGTCGACGGCCGCGCTGATGGCGTTGGCTGAGTACGACTTCGAGATCGATGCGCTCGCCGTGGTGGGCTCGCCTGGTAGTGCTGCCCAGTCGGTCAACGAGCTCAACGTCAGGCACGGCAACGTCTACGTGGGCAAGGCCCAGTGGGATCCGGTGCCCAACAGCGCAGCGTTCGGCAGCGAGCCGGGGGCGGTCGAATACGGTGCTCAAGTGTTTGGTACCGACGGTGGTGTGGATCCCCTGACGTCGCGGGAACTGTTGCGGTCGTTCTTCCACATCGAGTACTTCAGTGCAGAGACCGAGTCGTTGCGCAACCTCGCGCTCATCGGCATCGGTCACGGCGACGCCATCACGGTTCAGCAGTAGGCCGCACCCCTAGAATTGCCCGGTGTCAGAAATCACTCCGGACGTCGTATCCCACCTCGCACATCTTGCACGGATAGCGCTGACCGACGAGGAGATTCAGACCCTCACCGGCGAGCTCGGAGCGATCGTCGATTCGGTCGCCAAGGTAAGCGAGGTCGCGACGCCGGACGTGCCTGCGACGAGTCATCCGATTCCGCTCGTCAACGTCTATCGCGACGATGTTCCCGGGGTGACCCTCACGACCGAGCAGGCTCTGGCCGGCGCGCCCGAACACGACGGTAGCCGCTTCCAAGTGAGTGCGATTCTGGGGGAGGAGCAGTGAGCGCCACCACCAGCGCTTCCACCGGCCCAGCCACCAGCTCCGAACTTATTCACCTCTCCGCGTCGGCCCTTGCCGACAAGCTTGCGAGTGGCGAGGTCTCGTCGGTCGAGGCAACCCAGGCGCACCTCGATCGCATCGCGGCCGTCGAGGAGCAGGTTCACGCGTTCCTTCACGTCTCGGCGGATGCTCTCGCCACCGCCGCGCGCATCGATCAGCAGCGCGCAGCCTCGGTGCCCCTCGGCCCACTCGCAGGCGTGCCGATTGCGATCAAAGACGTGCTGTGCACCATTGACATGCCGTCGACCGCGGGGTCGAAGATTCTCGAGGGTTGGGTGCCGCCCTACGACGCGACGACGGTCGCTCG
>JANOED010000074.1:0-12224 GCA_031413035.1 Leifsonia sp.
CTCGATCACTTCAGGGCGATCCTTTCGGCGGCGGGGCGATCGCAGATCAAGGGGGTGCTCCGCAGCCAGTCCCGCATTGCGGGCATTGGCAACGCCTACTCTGACGAGATTCTTCACGCCGCCAAGATGTCTCCATTCAAGCCGGCCGCGATGGGAGAGGAAGATTCCGCCCTGCTTTACAGGGCAATGCAAGAGACCCTCAGGGCGGCGGTCGACCGCGCGGATGGGCTGGCAGCATCCGAACTCAAGGCGGAGAAGAAGTCGAACCTCCAGGTGCACGGTCGCACCGGCGAACCCTGTGCGGTCTGCGGCGACACAGTGCGACAGGTCATCTACACCGACTCGACCTTTCAGTACTGCCCGACGTGCCAGACGGGCGGCAAGCCCCTTGCTGATCGGGTGCTCTCGCGGTTGCTGAAGTGAATGGCTAGGCTCGGCGCATGACCGCGACCGCACCTGTGCCCGCACCCGGCCCAGCAAAAGCACCGGCCCGCCGCTCGACCACCGTGCCCAAGGTAATCGCCCTGCTTGGCCTGTTGGGAATCGTCGCGCTCTGGGGCTTCGAATTCCAAGCGATGACGTGGGAGTCGGGTGATCGGATCCTTCACCTCAACTATGTCGGAATCGGGATTGCCACTATCACCACGATTGCCGCCGCGATCTGGACCTCATGGTCGGTGCGCAAGGGTGGTGCGATCACGGTGCTCGTGATCAGCATTCTGGTGAACCCGGTGTGGCTGTTGCTCCTCATCCGCGCCTTCGGTTGATGGACCTTGAGGCTTTGCTGCGCACAGCCGTTGAAGAGCTTGACGCGGGCGGGGTAGTTGACGAGGCGCTGGCCGAACTGAGACCGGCACGTCGGCTCGGCCCAATCACAACTCCCGTGAGATTTGTCTCAGTCGGGCGCGCATGGCGCCTCGGCGAGATCCTTCTTGGTCGGGATGCCCGGCTCTACTCGACCGGCTCAGTCACCCGCGCGATCACCCCGAAAGACTTCGCTGCGAACAAGAGTCCGGCAGAAGAGACCCGCCGAGCGCTGCAGCGAGCGGCGGTTCGCTCGAGGTTCACGCACGGTGACACTCTGAACTTTGGCTTCACGCCGCTGGCTCTCGGGGAGGGCGCCCTGCGCGAGAACGGCGGCGAGTTTATCCTGCGGCTCGCCCAAGCGGACGTGCCGCTAGAGACCTACCTGGCCGACCGCATCCGCTTCGCGATTACGCCGGGGTGGGACTAGGGCTGCGAGTCCTCGTCGTCCTCGATGACTCGCGGCTTGATGTACGGGTCTTCGTCACCGGCGTACTGCGCTGTTTTCTTAAGCGACTCGACCTCAGCATCGCGCGCCGCGGCTTCGCTCAAGAGCGACTCGATCAGGGCCGCATTCTCAGGGATGCCGTCGGCAATGAACTCGAGGCTGGGTGTCAGTCGCGCAGTGATGTTCTTTCCCACTTCGCTACGCATCATGCCCGTCGCCGACTTGAGGGCAGCAGCGGTTTCGGCTCGCTCCTCATCGGTGCCGTACACCGTGTAGAAGATCGAGGCGTGCTGAAGGTCACCCGTGACCTTCACGTCGGTGATAGTCACGAACCCCATGCGCGGATCTTTGATCCCGCGCTCGAGCGTCTTCGCGACGATGACCTTGATTCGGTCCGCCATCTTGGCGGCGCGAGCTGCGTCAGCCATGCCACTCTCCTGTCTTCATCGTCGAGATCTCGCTCGATCCCGGATGCGGGTCGGGGTTCGCCCTCGGCTCGCTGGCTGGGTCTGGCAGCGCCGCCCGAAGGGCCGGCGCCGGATGCGAGCCGAGGGCGAACCCCGACCCGCATCCGCGCACCACGAGTTAGACCCGCGGCTTCTCCTTCATTTCGATCGTCTCAATCTCGTCGCCGATCTCGATGTCGTTGAACTTGCCGAGGCCGATACCCGCCTCGAAGTCCGTGCGAACCTCGGTTACGTCATCCTTGAATCGACGCAGCGACTCGATCGCAAGGTTGTCTCCGACGACGACGCCATCGCGAATGACCCGGGCGCGCGCATTGCGCGTGATGATTCCAGACCTGACGATGACACCGGCTATGTTGCCGACCTTCGACGAGCGGAAGATCTCGCGGATCTCCGCCACACCGGACTGCACCTCTTCGAACTCGGGCTTGAGCATGCCCTTGAGGGAGTTCTCGATCTCTTCGAGCGCCGAGTAGATGACCGAGTAGAAGCGGATGTCCACTCCTTCGCGCTGGGCGCGCTCTCGTGCCTTCGTATCGGGACGCACGTTGAAGCCGATGATGATCGCGCTGTCGATCGTTGCCAGGTTGACGTCGCTCTCGGTGATCGCACCCACACCGCGGTGGATGATCCGTAGCTGCACGGAGTCGTCGACCTCGATTTTGAGCAGCGACTCTTCGAGCGCTTCGACAGCACCCGAGACGTCACCCTTGATGATGAGGTTGAGTGCTTCGACCTTGCCGTCTTCGAGAGCCTTGGTGAAGTCTTCGAGGCTAATGCGCTTGCGGGCCTTGGCCAACAGGGCGTTGCGTTCGACAGCTTCACGCTTTTCGGCGATCTGGCGCGCGGTGCGGTCTTCTTCGACGACGATGAACGTGTCGCCAGCGCGAGGCACGGTCGAGAGACCCTGCACTTGCACCGGCCGCGACGGCCACGCCTCGAGTACGGTCTCGCCATTCTCGTCGTGCATAGCGCGAACGCGTCCGTAGGCAGTTCCCGCGACGATGGCGTCTCCGACTCGGAGCGTTCCCGACTGGATGAGCACGGTCGCGACCGCGCCACGACCCTTGTCGAGCTTCGCTTCGATCGCGACACCACGTGCGTCCTTGTTGGGGTTCGCGCGCAGGTCGAGTCCAGCATCCGCCGTTAGGAGCACGGCGTCGAGAAGCTCGGCGATACCGACATTGTTGAGCGCCGAGACATCCATGAACATGGTGTCGCCGCCGTATTCTTCGGCAACCAGTCCGAACTCGGTGAGCTGCTGGCGTACCTTGGCCGGGTTGGCGCCGTCTTTGTCGATCTTGTTGACCGCAACCACGATCGGCACGCCCGCGGCCTGGGCGTGGTTAAGAGCCTCAACTGTCTGGGGCATGATGCCGTCGTCGGCCGCAACCACGAGGATCGCGACGTCGGTGACCTGCGCACCACGGGCACGCATGGCGGTGAACGCCTCGTGACCGGGGGTGTCAATGAACGTGATGGCACGCTCGTGCCCCTCGTGCTCGGTCCACACTTGGTAGGCACCAATGTGCTGGGTAATACCGCCAGCCTCACCCGCAACCACGTTGGCGCTGCGAATCGCGTCGAGGAGCTTGGTCTTTCCGTGGTCAACGTGGCCCATGACGGTGACGACGGGCGGGCGAATCTCAAGATCCTCGTCACCTTCGTCTTCGAGCTCTTGGTCGAGGTCGAGGTCGAAACCGGCGAGCAGCTCGCGGTCTTCATCTTCAGGCGAGACCATTTCGATCTTGTAGTTGAGCTCGCCAGCGAGAATCGAGAATGTCTCCTCGTCGAGCGATTCGGTGGCCGTGGCCATCTGCCCCAGGTGGAACAGGGCGGTCACCAAGCTTCCGGGCTGAACGGCATAACCGGTCAGCGTCTCCAGCTTGTCGGCCAGATCGGTGATGGATGCGCCGCGGCGCAGACGAATGATCGTCTTGCCGTCACCGCGGGGAACGCTCACACCGCCAAGCGACGGGGCTTCCCTGAGCTCGAACTCGGCGCGCTTCGTGCGCTTTGACTTGCGGGCCTTGCTCTTGCCGCCACCGCGACCGAAGGCACCAGCCGTGCCGCCACCGGGACCGCGACCGCGACCGCCGGCACCACCTGCGGGCGGGCGATTCGGGCCGAAGTTATTGCCAGGTGCCGCACCGGGTGCCCCACCAGGGCGGTACCCGCCACCGGCACCCGCGGGCCTACCCGGACCACCGGGGCGCTGCTGGAATGGGGCGTTTCCGCCGGGGCGCTGGCCGAATGCCGCAGGGCGCGCGCCTTGGCCAGGCCCACCTGGGCGCGGGGCACCTGGGCGCGGGATCGCGCCCGGAGTATCCGGACGTTGCATCCCCTGATTGGATGCGAACGGGTTGTTGCCGGGACGGGAAGTGCCCGGGCGCTGCATTCCCTGATTCGACGCGAACGGGTTGTTGCCGGGACGGGGAGTGCCCGGGCGAGGGATACCGGCGGGGCTGGGAGCCGCGGCATCCGTGGAAGGAGTCTTGTCTGTTGACGCCTGCGCCTCAGCGAGCGCCTGACGCTCCGCCACCGAGAGCGGTGGGGCCGCCGGTGCCGGGGCGTCGAAGTCGGGCTCGACCACCTGCTGCTCGGGGGCGGCTGGCGCGGGCGCTGTCGGGCGGGGAGCCGCCTTGGGTGCGGCCTTCGGCTTCTCTGGCGGCGCAGCGGGCTTGATGCCGTCAGCGATAAGCGCTTCCTTCACCTTACGCGCGACGGGGGGCGCGACACTAGACGATGGCCCCTTAACGAACTGGCCAATGTCTTTTAGCTTGTCGAGCACGATCTTGGATTCGATACCGAGTTCGGCAGCGATTTCGTGCACTCGTGGGTTAGCCACAATTCTCCTGTCTGGGTCTGCACCCGGACAGGGGCAGACCGTTAAATACGGACGGGTCTCATTTCGAGCCGCTCATTAGTTGTCCATAGGTCAATCAGCCTGTTCTTCAGTTCCCGGTCGGGACTTCACTTGTGAAAGTACTTGCGTTGCATCCAGCGCCACGGACACCCGGAGAGCCCTGCCGAATGCTCTGCGCTGGGCGGAGTTCTCGACACACTGGACCGTGGGGTGCACCCACGCGCCTCGGCCAGGAAGCGTCGCGGACGGATCCGGAACAACTTCGCCATTGCGAGCGACAACCCTCAGAAGAAGGGATGCCTGCGCTCGAGTACGGCAGCCGATGCAAGTTCTTACGGGAGTCAGTCTAGCGTCAATCCTCAAGGATTGAATCTGGCTGGATATCGATCCTCGCGCCAGTGAGCTTCGCAGCCAGACGGGCGTTCTGGCCCTCCTTGCCAATCGCGAGCGACAGCTGGTAGTCGGGGACCAATGCCCGCACGGCCTTCGTGGCCTCGTCGATGACGTACGAACTGGTCACCTTCGCCGGCGACAGTGCGTTCGCGACGAACACCGCGAGATTCTCGGAGTAGTCGACGATGTCGATTTTCTCGTTGTTGAGCTCCGCGGTCACCGCGCGAACCCGCTGCCCAAGTTCGCCGATACAGGCCCCCTTGGCGTTGACCCCGGGCTCCATCGCTCGCACGGCCATCTTGGTGCGGTGGCCGGCCTCGCGGGCGAGCGAGGTGATCTCGACAATGCCGCTCGCGATCTCCGGCACCTCGAGGGCGAACAGCTTGCGCACTAGGGCCGGGTGGGTGCGGCTCACCGTGATCTGGGGACCCTTGAGCCCCTTGCTCACTGCGGTGACGTAGACCCGGATGCGCGTGCCGTGGGTGTAGTCCTCCCCCGGCACCTGCTCCTCGGGCGGGAGTATCGCCTCGACTGTGCCCAAGTCGACGTGTACCATCCGAGGATTCGGACCCTGCTGGATGACGCCCGCAACGATGTCACCCTCCCTGCCCTTGAATTCTCCAAGCACATGGTCGTCAGCGATGTCTCGTAGCCGTTGGTTGATGACCTGCTTGGCCGCGAAAGCAGCGATCCGACCGAAGTCGTCAGGGCTGTCTTCGGCCTCGCCAATCACGGCGCCCTCTTCGTCTAACTCGGGCACCCAGATGGTGACCTTGCCCGTTTTGCGGTCGAGGTCGACACGCGCCTTGGGCGAGGAGGCATCCGTAGATTTGTGGTCAACGTCGCCCGAGTGCTTGAGATAGGCGGTAAGAATCGCCTGCTCGATTATCTGCACGAGTTCTTCGAAGGGGATCTCGCGCTCGCGCTCCATGAGGCGCAACACGCTCAGGTCGATGTCCACTGAGGGCCTCCGGTATTGAGATTTGGTGCTCGATGCGGTTCGTACCGCCGATGCCGAATCAGTTTACCGTTCGCAGTGCTAGGAGGGCACCCGCGCGTGTTGGCCGGGGTGATGCCGAACGAATACTGTGGGTCGGTGCGCACCTCTCGTATCTGGCCACCTACCGTGCTGCTTCTGGCGGCCCTACTGGCCTTGGCTGGCTGCGTGCCGTTGATCGATCGACCCGCCGGATCGTCGGCGACCATCGAGGAAGACAGCGACTTCGGAACCGTCGAGGTCTTCGCGGTTCTCGATGACGGCAGTCTCGAACCCACGGCGTCGGGTCTGACGGCCGACGTCTGGCAGACCTTCACGCGGATCGCCACACTCGACTTCGCGGCGGAGGTAATGACGCAGTATCGGGTGGGCGATGCTCCCGATAGCGACACGCTGGCCTACGTCTATCAGGAGGATGACCCCGACTACTGGGTTCTAGCGACCAATCTCGCGACAAGCGGCGACACTGAGCAGCTCATCGCCACGCTCATTCATGAGTACGCGCATATTCTGACGCTTGACACCACCCAGCTCGAGCCCGGGGCCGAATCCTGCTCGACACTCGAACTCGATGAGGGGTGCGCCTACGAGGATTCGGTGCTACAGGCCTTCACCGAACGGTTCTGGTCATCGTACGAAGACGCGCCCGACCCTGCCAATGCCGATAGTGACGTCGCGTACGAGTTCTACCTCGACCACGAGGATGACTTCGTTAGCGACTACGCGGCGACAAATGTGGTTGAAGACATCGCTGAGTCGTTCATGACGTTCGTGCTGGAAGACGAACCGAGCGGCGACTCTGTGGTCGCGCAGAAACTGCTCTTCTTTTGGGGCTACCCCGAGTTCGTCGCGATCCGCGAGCGTATTCGCGCAGAATTCGCCGACGACTTGGGACTCGCCAACTAGCTGCTAAGCCAGAAGGGCAGCCCCCACCTCGTCGAGTCCGATCGCGGTGCGTTGGCCAGAGCGACGGTCCCATAGCTCGACTCGGCCCTCGGCTGCGTCACGACCGACGATCACGATCTGCGGAACCCCCAGCAGCTCGGCGTCGCCGAACTTGACTCCGGGCGACACCTTGGGTCGGTCGTCGAAAAGTACGTCGAAGCCGCTCTCCTCAAGCGAACCGACGAGCGCTTCGGCCGTCTCAAAGACGACCTCCTCGCGCCCGGTCGCGATGACGTGCACATCGAACGGCGCGACATTCTTGGGCCAGATCAGGCCCTTCTCATCGTTGTTCGATTCTGCGATCACCGCCAGAATGCGAGTCACACCGATACCGTAAGAGCCCATCGTGACGGTGACGAGCTTGCCGTTCTCGTCAAGAACCTTGAGGCCCAGCGCCTCGGCATACTTGCGACCGAGCTGGAATACGTGTCCAATCTCCATGCCGCGAGCGACCTCGATCGGTCCCGAGCCGTCTGGAGCGAGGTCTCCAGCCAGCACATCGGATGCCTCGACAGTTCCATCGGCAACAAAGTCCCGCCCAGCGACCAGCCCAAATACATGCTTCTCGCTCTCGTTGGCGCCAGTGACCCACTGGGTTCCATCGACGACGCGAGGATCGACAAGGTAGCGGATTGCCGTGGCTGACTTCTCGCCGAGCACGGCGCCACCCTTCGCCGACCACGGACCGATGTAACCCTTGACAAGACCGGGGTGCTTGGCGAAATCCGCCTCGGTGGCCGCTTCGACCTCGGCGGGCGCGAAGGCGACCTCGGCCCGCTTGAGGTCGATGTCTCGATCGCCGGGAAGGCCAATCACGACGAGCTCGCGGGTGCCGTCGAGCGCAGTAAGCGCGAGCACGACGTTCTTGAGGGTGTCTGCTGCCGTCCAAGGCCGATCGGCACGCGGATACTGGGCGTTGGCGAGATCCACGAGGGTCTGGATGGTGGGGGTGTTCGGCGAGTCAAGCACCTCAGCAGGAGGAAGGCCGGTGAAGTCGATCGCGGGGGGCACGACAGTGCGGAAGGCCTCCACGTTGGCGGCGTAGCCGCCCGCGGTGCGCACGAAGGAGTCTTCGCCGATCGGGGTGGGATGGAGAAACTCTTCGCTCTTCGAGCCACCCATCGCTCCGGCATCCGCGTTCACGATCACGTAGTCGAGTCCGAGACGCTGAAATATGCGCTCGTACGCATCCCGGTGCTGCTGATACGACAGGTCGAGGCCCTCGTCTGTGTAGTCAAACGAGTAGCTGTCTTTCATCGAGAACTCGCGCCCACGAAGGAGGCCTGCGCGAGGGCGAGCCTCGTCGCGGTACTTGTCCTGAATCTGATAGATCGACAGGGGCAGGTCTTTGTAGCTCGAGTAGAGGTCTTTCACGAGGAGGGTGAAGACCTCCTCGTGGGTGGGGGCGAGAAGGTAGTCAGCGCCCTTGCGGTCCTTGAGCCTGAAGATGCCATCGCCGTACTCGGTCCAGCGCCCGGTGACTTCGTAGGGCTCGCGGGGCAGGAGCGCAGGAAAGAGCACTTCCTGCGCACCGAATGCCGCCAACTCCTCACGGATGATGTCCTCGATCTTGCGCCGGACCTTCAGTCCCAGCGGCAGCCACGCGAACACTCCGGGGGCCTGCCGGCGAATGTAGCCGGCGCGGACGAGGAGCCGGTGGCTCGTCACCTCCGCATCGACAGGGTCCTCGCGGAGTGTGCGGACGAAAAGCTGGGAGAGGCGTGTTGACACGAGGCTTGAGTTTACTGGGTCAGCTGGTCGTGACGAGCGGCGTTCCCGTAGTACCCGCGGGCATCTCGGCAGCCAGTCGGTTGGCTTCCTCGATCAGAGTCGCGACGATGTCAGCCTCGGGCACAGTCTTGATGACTTCGCCCTTGACGAAGATCTGGCCGCGACCGTTGCCGCTGGCGACGCCCAGATCGGCTTCCCGCGCCTCTCCGGGCCCATTGACGACGCATCCCATTACCGCAACGCGCAGCGGTACCGTCATTCCCTCGAGTCCCGCGGTCACGTCGTTGGCGAGAGTGTAGACATCCACCTGAGCCCTGCCGCAGCTCGGGCATGACACGATCTCGAGTTTGCGCTCGCGCAGGTTGAGCGACTGGAGGATCTGCAGGCCAACCTTCACTTCCTGAGCTGGTGGAGCCGAGAGTGATACGCGAATTGTGTCGCCGATTCCTTCGGAGAGCAGGATGCCGAAAGCGGTTGCCGACTTGATGGTGCCCTGGAATTCGGGGCCGGCCTCGGTCACGCCGAGGTGAAGCGGCCAATCGCCGCGCTCGGCCAATTGGCGGTAAGCCTTGACCATAACGATCGGGTCGTTGTGCTTGACCGAGATTTTGAAGTCGTGGAAGTCGTGCTCCTCGAACAGACTCGCCTCCCACACGGCCGACTCAACGAGCGCCTCGGCCGTCGCTTTCCCGTACTTCTGCAGCAGGGTCGGCTCGAGTGAGCCCGCGTTGACGCCGATTCGGATGCTCACGCCCGCCGCCTTCGCGGCAGCCGCGATCGACGCGACCTGGTCGTCGAACTTGCGGATGTTGCCCGGGTTCACTCGCACCGCACCGACCCCAGCGTCGATTGCCGTGAAGACGTAGCGCGGTTGGAAATGAATGTCGGCAATGACCGGAATCTGACTTTTCTTGGCGATGATGTGCAGCACGTCTGCGTCGTCCTGATGGGGAACCGCGACCCGCACGATGTCACAGCCGCTCGCAGTCAGCTCGGCGATCTGCTGGAGGGTCGCATTGATGTTCGTGGTCTGCGTGGTCGTCATGGATTGGACGCTGACCCGATGGTCGCTGCCGACACCCACTTTGCCGACCATGATCTGACGGGTCTTGCGACGAGGGCTGAGAACTTCGGGAACCTTGGGTATCCCCAGATTGACTGCTGGCACGCTGCCAGTTTACCGGGCTACAGCAGCGTGATGGGCTTGACGATGTCCGCGTACAGCAGCAGCAGCGTCATCGCGCCCAGAAGTACTGTAACGACGAGCGTGACCGGGAGGATCTTCGTCGCGTCGATGGGGCGCGGCTCTGGCCGACGAAACACCTTGGCAAAGAATCGCCGAATGCCGTCGATAAGCGCGACGAAGATGTGTCCTCCGTCGAGCGGCACGAGGGGTATCAGGTTGAAGACGAAGAGAGCGATGTTGAGCGAGGCGAGAACCTCGACGAGGCCGGCCGCCCGACTCGCAACCGGGATCTCGGTAAGGCTCGTGATCTCCCCGGCAAGGCGCCCGACACCGACACCGACCACCCCGATGAGACCGTTGGGGTCGCGCTCCTCGGGTCCGAAGGCGGCGACAGCAACATCGACAAGCCTCTGAGGAAGCTGCGTGATCACGGTGACGATCCCGACGATTCGATCGCCTACCGTCGGGAGAACCTCGGTGAGGGGCTGCTGCACAATCGCGGTCGCAGACCCGATGCCGAGGAATCCGACCTCCTGCGTGACCGGCTCGCCAGCGGCATCCTGAACTATCGCGCCGTTGGCGTCAACGACGTAGCGCTCGGTCAGAAGCGGAACTGCAAGGAGGGTCACAGGCTCACCGGAGCGCTCAACCACAATCTCCAACTCCCGGCCTGCGGAATCGCGGATGATCTCGGTCGCCTGCTCCCACGAGTCGATGTCAACCCCGTTCATGCTCAGGATCCGATCACCGGGCTCTATGCCTGCCTCAAGTCCCGGAGCAACCGGGTCTGTGCTTGTGCACTCTTGACTCGTCGAAGTCGCCGGGACTACACACTCCGACACGCTGCCAATCGTGGTCGTCGTCTGGGCGATTCCGAAACCGCTGAGGACAACCGCGTAAAGCACCACGGCGATCACGAGATTCATGAACGGCCCGCCGAGCATGATGACAATCCGCTTCCAGACCGGCAGTTGAAAGAAGGTGCGACCGGACTCGTCGTCGGCTCGGGTGTCTTCCTGCACCAGGGTGTCGAACAACCCGGTACTCGCAGTGCGGCCTCGAGCACCTACGGCGACTGGGGCGTACATCCCCGCCATCGAGATGTAGCCGCCGAGCGGAATCGCCTTCAGTCCGTACTCGGTCTCGCCGCGCATCCGGGAGAAGATGGTCGGGCCGAAGCCGATCATGTACTGGCCCACCCGCACGCCAAACGACTTCGCGGGCACCAAGTGGCCGAGTTCGTGGAGCCCGATTGACAGGGCGAGGCCAACGACGATGATCAGAATGCCGAGAATGTACAGAAGGACTGTTTCCACGGGCTAAAGGATATCCGGGCTAAACCGTGAGCAGCCTGTCTGCCTCTTCGCGCGCCCAACGTTCTGCTTCCAACACCGACTCAAGAGTGAGCCCGTCGGCCCTGTGCGAATCGACCACTGCCTGAACTGTCTCCACGATCTGCAAGTAGCCGATCACACCGGCGTGAAACGCCAGCACGGCCTGCTCGTTGGCGGCATTGAAGACTGCCGGGAAGGTGCTCCCCGCCTCCCCCACACGTTTGGCGAGGGCGACTGCCGGGAACACTGCGTCGTCGAGTGGCGCGAAAGTCCACTCGCTCGCTGTCGACCAATCGAGTGGTGCTCCCACCCCGGCAACACGATCCGGCCAGTTGAGACCGAGGGAGATGGGCAAGCGCATGTCGGGTGGACTCGCCTGAGCGATAGTCGAACCGTCGACGAACTCGACCATCGAGTGCACAATCGACTGGGGGTGCACCGTCACCTCAATGTGGTCGTACGGCACGCCAAACAGAAGATGTGCCTCGATAACCTCGAGCCCCTTGTTGACCAGAGTCGATGAGTTCGTCGTCACGACTAGTCCCATATCCCAGGTGGGGTGCGCGAGCGCCTCAGCTGGGGTTACGTCGCGCAAGGATTCCCGGGTACGTCCGCGAAACGGACCGCCGGATGCCGTGAGCACCAGCCGCGCAACCTCACGCTCGGTGCCCGCTCGCAGCGCCTGAGCGATCGCCGAGTGCTCCGAATCCACGGGCACAAGCTGGCCGGGACGAACTCGCGACATCACGAGCTCACCGCCCACGATGAGGCTCTCCTTGTTGGCTAGCGCGAGCACCGCGTCCGTCTCAAGCGCGGCGAGTGTCGGGGCGAGTCCCACCGACCCGGTGATCCCGTTGAGGATCACATCCGCCTCGACCCCCCGGATGAGGCTGCACGCCTCATCCGCCCCGAACGCGGTTTCGGCGACCCCGAACTGAGCGGCCTGGCGCGGAGGCGTGCGTGTCGATCGGGCGCGATCATCAGGTGCTGGCGTACGTGTTCGACGGCGCGATCGAGATCGAAGGCCGCGCGGTCAAGGATGGCCAGCTCGCG
>JANOED010000075.1:0-3517 GCA_031413035.1 Leifsonia sp.
GAACGCGCTAGCTCTCTTCGCCGACTACGACCTCGTGATCGACGGCAGCGACAACTTCCCGACGCGCTACCTCGCGGATGACGCGGCCAGACTCGTGGGAATCCCCGTCGTGTGGGGTGCCGTCGCGCAGTATGGCGGGCAGGCGGGGCTCAGCTGGGCGGCGCAGGGGCCAACCTACCGCGACCTGTTCCCCGTGCCGCCGGCGCCCGGCAGCGTGCCCAGTTGCGCGGTCGGCGGGGTATTGCCGACCACCGTCGCGGTCATCGGCGCGATCATGGCGACCGAGGCGATCAAGGTGCTGACCGGAATCGGAACCCCCCTGATCGGCAGGGCCACCACCTACGACGCACTGACGGGAGCGTTCCGGTCACTCGAGTACGTGGCCGATCCCGACGCGGCCCCCATCACCGGTCTCATCGACTACGCCGCCTTCTGTGGGCTCGGCGAGTTGGTTACGGCCGACCAGCTTGCCGCCCGAACCGACGACTTCACGCTGCTCGATGTGCGCGAGACCTGGGAGGCCGAGCTCGTGGCGCTTCCCGGGGCAGTGCTCATACCGCTTGGCTCGCTCGCCGCGCGCCTCGATGAGCTCGACCCGGCCAAGCCCATTGTCGCCTACTGCCACCACGGAGTTCGGTCAGCGACGGCCCGCGCTCTGCTCGCCGAGCGCGGCTTCGTCGCAAGCCATCTCGAGGGCGGCATCGACGCGTGGGCCCGCGACCGCGAGCCTGAAATGGCGAGGTACTGATGAGCAGCGCTGGAAATGGCGGCCACAACGACGCTCACGCAAACTCCTGGACCTTCGACGAACACGCCGCCCACATCGCCGAGCTTCTCGCTCCTGCCCTCGCCCCGAGGCCCGAATCGGTGCCGATCGGCGACGCACTCGGGCGCGTGACTTTTCGCGCGATCGTCTCGCCGGTCGACCTGCCACTGTTCCGCAATTCCCAGATGGATGGCTTCGCCGTGAGATCTGCGGATGTCGCCCTCACCCCGACAACACTCCCCATCGTCGCCGAGGTGGCGGCCCGGCCCTCGTCGCCAGCCGACCTCGCTCCCGGAACGGCGGTGCGCATCATGACAGGTGCCGTCGTTCCGAACGGTGCCGACGCCGTGATCCCGGTTGAAGACACCACGGTCGACGCGGCGGACAACACCGTGACAGCGAACCGCGCCCGTGTTGCCGGTGAGTTCGTGCGCGAGCGCGGCAGCGACCTGCGCGCGGGCGATGAACTGCTGCCCGGCGCCGTTCGACTCGCGTCTCGTCACCTCGCCGTGCTCGCCGCTGCCGGACTCACCCACGTCACCGTCGCCGCGCGACCCCGCGTCTCGATCATCACGACCGGCAGCGAACTGGTGCCCCCGGGATCGACTCCACTGCTGGGGCAGGTGTTCGACTCAAATGGCACCGCCTTGGCGGCCGCCGTCACCGCAGCAGGCGGCGAGGTCGTCGCGCGCGCCCACGTCACGGATGACCCCGCCGAGTTCATCGCTGCACTCGCCGCCCCGGCCGACCTCATCCTCACGTCCGGTGGCATCTCGATGGGCGACTACGAGGTAGTGCGTGAGGTGCTCGAGCCGCGCGGTGCCCGGGTGGGCCACGTCGCCATGCAACCCGGCGGACCGCAGGCGACCGCGGTGTGGGAGGGCACCCCGGTGGTCTGTTTTCCCGGTAACCCGGTAAGTACCCAGCTGTCGTTCGAGCTGTTCGTCGCGAACCTGCTACGCACCACCGCGGGACTGCCGCTGACTGCGGGCGAGGTGCGAGCTTTGACCGAAGCAGTGACGAGCGTCGCGGGCAAGCGACAGTTTCTGCGCGGGCGAGTGCAGCGGCCGGGCGCGGACGGCATCGGGCGGGTTGCGCTCGCCTCAGGCCCGGGGTCTCACCTGGTGGCTGGGCTCGCGGCATCCGATGTTCTGATCATCGTCCCCGAGAACGTGACGGCGCTCGCCGCCGGCGACATCGTGGAAACATGGGCACTATGAGTTCGCCGAAGCACCCGGCCCCGAATCCTCCGGCCCTGAGCCACGTTGGCCCCGACGGGCGAGCACGCATGGTCGACGTCGGCGACAAGGCCGTGACACGTCGCACCGCTACTGCCCGCGGCCGGTTCGAAACCACGCAAGAAGTACTCGCGCTCGTGCGGGCCGACGGCCTGCCGAAGGCCGACGTGCTCGCCACTGCCCGCATCGCCGGTATTCAGGGGGCGAAGCGCACGAGCGAGTTGATTCCGCTGTGTCATCCGATCGCGCTGACGTCAGTCACCGTCGATTTCGCCCTGAACGACGACTGGATCGAGATCACCGCCACCGCGAAGACGACGGGTCAAACCGGTGTCGAGATGGAGGCACTCACCGCGGTCGCCATCGCCGGACTCACCCTGCACGACATGACGAAGGCGGTCGATCCGCAGTCCGTGCTCGGCGAGATCCAGCTGATCGAGAAGACGGGCGGCAAGTCGCGGCCCGAGGTCATGCCGAGCACCGCCGCGGTCGTCGTCGTCTCAACCCGCGGTGCTGCTGGTGCGCGCGAAGACACGACCGGCCCCGTGATTGCGGCATGGTTGACGGAGCACGGGTACACCGTCGCGCTGTCTGTCGTCGCCGATGTGGATGCCGCGGCAGAACTCACCCGCGTCGTCGCGACCGGTCCCGCCGTCATCATCACGACCGGGGGTACCGGCATGAGCCCGACGGACCGCACGCCGGAGGCCACGCGAACCCTCATCGACCGTGAACTGCCCGGGATCGCCGAGGCAATCCGCGCGCGCGGGCTGCACCACACCCCCACGGCGGCGCTCAGCCGAGGCCTCGCCGGGGCCGTCGGTGACACCGTTATCGTCAACCTTCCCGGGTCGACGGGCGGCGTGAAAGATGGCCTCGCCGTGCTCGATGACTTGCTCGAGCATCTCGTCGCGCAGATCGCGGGCGGCGGGGCCCATGAGTGAGCCCCAGATCGAACGAGCAGAGATCCTCGCCCTCATCTCCCCCGATCCCCTCGACCCCGACGGCGTCGAGTCCTTCGTTCTCGATGCGACGAACGGCGCGGTCGTCACCTTTCGCGGAGTAGTGCGCAACCATGACCACGGCCAGTCGGTGTCTTCCCTCGAGTATCAGGCGCACCCCGAGGCCGAGCGATTCCTCCGCGAGTGCTGCGAGACCGTTGCGGCGGAGACGGGGCTGCGGGTCGCCGCAGCCCACCGCGTCGGCTCTCTCGCAATCGGGGATGTTGCGCTGGTGGCATCCGCCGCAGCGGCGCATCGCGCAGAAGCGTTCGCAGCTTGCGAGCGCCTGGTCGAACTCATCAAGGAGCGGGTGCCGATCTGGAAGCGGCAGCACCTCGCCGACGGCATGACCGAATGGGTGGGGCTGTAGACGCCGGGTAGCCTGAAGGTATGCCCCGCGATTCCGCCCCCTCGCAGGGCACCATGAACATCATGAACCGCGTGCACCGCGCCCTCATCTGGTTGACCCGCGGTCGCGTCGGCTGGCACCTGAGCGGAATGCCCATGCTCGA
>JANOED010000076.1:0-3107 GCA_031413035.1 Leifsonia sp.
CGTTGCGGCCTCGGGTGCACCCGTTGCGGCGTTGTTGTTGATGTTCACCCACGGGGTGCTGTCTGCCTCGGTGACCGGGGCGAGCGAGGCATCCGTGTACAGGGCCTGAAGCTGCTCAAGACCGGCTACGGTGTTCGGGTCTGACAGCGTCGACTTCCAGGTGTCGCCGTCTTTGACCGCGAGTTCCCCGCCGTTGGCGAAGATCCACGAGATGCCGTTGCGCCAGTCTTCGCCACCGATGTAGAAGCCCGATTGCGTGGCGGTCTTGAGGGCGGCTGCAGACTCGCTGAACTCGCTGAGCGTGGTGGGCACATCGAGGCCAGCAGCAGACCAGACATCCTTGCGGAAGAACATGTAGCGCGATCCGAAGTAGTACGGCAGGGCGTAGTTGGCGCCGTCGACCGTGCCGACCTCAACGAACGAGGGCAGCAGTTTGTCACCGCCGAGCTCTTCGTACATGTCGCTCACGTCGGAGAAGGCGCCCACAGTCGTGAACGTAGGCGACCACGTGTTGCCGATCTCGACCACGTCCGGGGTATTCTCGGCATCAGGCAGTGACGTGGTGAGCTTCGAAAGGGCATCACCCCAGCTCTGTTCCTCGATAGTGAGGGTGCCCCCGGTTGCGTTTGCGTACTCTGTCTTAAGGTAGTCGCGCAGCGCATCCGGGGTGTCACCGCCCATCAGCCACAGGGTGATGTCGGTCGAACCCTCGTCTGCTGGCGGTGTTGCTGCGCACCCGGCGAGAACGACGAGTGCAGCGGTCGCGGCTGCGACCAGTCCTAACTTTCGCTTCATTGCTTCTTCCTTACTGTTGAGCGTTGCGGTGGTAGGCGGTGCATAGTGGGCGGCGCACAAAGGCGATGCCCGGGTGGGTCACGAGACCCCGAGTTGCGCGGAGAGCACCATGACGGCAGCGCCGCGCATGACGATGTCCTCTCCGAGCGTCGTCATCCGCAACGTCAGTTCGCCGTGGAACTCAGGCATCGTTCTGCTACGGAGCGTGTCGATGGTCGCTTGGGCTAGCGGTCCATCAAGTAGGAGGGTGGGTCCGCTGAGAACCACCTCGGCGAGGTTGAGCGCGCCGACGACGGGAGCCAGTGCAATACCGAGACGCTCGCCAGCAGAGCGCAGGATGCTCGTGCGCTCGTCAGGGGCCGCGGCAATTGCCCGCTCGAGCCGAGGTACGGCGAGCCACGTCTCAAGGCAGCCGTGCTTGCCACAGGCGCACTCGGCGCCGCCGTCGGTGCCCACGACGACGTGACCGATCTCGCCGGCCGCGAATCTGCTGCCGAAAAGCGGACTGCCGTCGAGCAGCAATCCAGCGCCCACACCGTGACCCACCTTGATGAGCATCATGTCGCTGTCGGCCCCACCGAAGCTGTGCTCGGCAAGCGCCGCTGCGTTCGCGTCATTCGCGACGACCACGGGAACCCCAAACTGTTCAGCAAGGAGCTTCTGAAGCGGCTCGTTCGACCAACCAAGGTTGGGGGCGCTGAGTACGACTCCAGCGAGATCGACTACACCGGGGGATCCGACACCCACCCCGAGCACCGGCAGGGTGGCGGCGGCCACGAGGGACTCGGTGAGAGCGATAACGAGCGCCGTCGCATCCTGACCGGTCGCTGACGCAAGCGGCAGCTCGGCGCGGTGGAGCACTCGCCCATCGAGGTCGAGCACCGCTCCGCGGAACAGCGCGTAGTCGCTCAGGTCAATACCAATGATCTGGAATGCGTTGCGGTTGAGGTCGAGCAGGGTGGCTGGCTTGCCGGGTCGCACGTCTTCACGCTGGCCGGTTTCGATGACCAACCCCTCAACTATGAGCTCGGCGACAAGGTCGGAGATTGTGACTTTGGTGAGCCCTGTCTCTCGCGCGATGTCGGCGCGGGACTGCCGGCCAGCGCGATAGAGCGTCTGGAGCACGAGCGAACGATTGTGGCCGCGAGCGTGCTCGGGCAGCACTTTCGTCGTCGGGCGCAAAGCGCGGCCGGTCGTGAACCCCGTTGTCATGTTTGTTAGTACACCTTACGAACAAACTTTGCGCAAGTCTGCTTTCAACCTTTTACCGGTTTGTTACCTTCGGAATGCGGCATGCTATACCCAGACCGACCAGACAGTTTCCTCGAATCCAATCACCATCCATCCAACCAACGCAGATAGGTAGCTTGATCGATGCGCACCCTCACCAAATCGACCTCAGTTGCACTTTTCGCAGGGCTCGCGCTCACAGGCGCGCTTGCCGCTTGCTCCCCCACGACCGTCGACGAGGCGGAGACCGAGACCGAGACCACCGAGACAGACACAACAGAGACAGACACCGGCTCGTCCGGCGGCGGTTCTTTCGCCGACGGCGTCTACACCGCCTCGGGTGACTACCAGGCGCCGAGCGGCACCGAGTCCGTCGAGGTCAACTTGTCTCTCATGGGCGGTGTGATCACTGCAGTTGAGGTCATTGGCGACGCCACTGACCCGCAGGCCAAGATCCACCAGGGCGAGTTCATCAGCGGCATAGGCCCGATCGTTGTCGGTAAAGACATCGACTCCATCCAGGTCGACAAGGTAGGTGGCTCCTCGCTCACCAGCGGCGGGTTCAACAAGGCGATCGAGGCGATCAAGGCTGACGCGTCTTCATAGCCTGAGCTTCGAGGCAATCGGCACGGGCTGGCAGCTCGATACTGCGGAGCCGATTGGCGCCCAGCTCGAGTCTGAGATCATGGCGCTGGTCGAGCGGTTCGACCTAACGTGGTCGCGCTTCCGCGATGACTCCTTGGTCGCGAGCATCGCGAAGGCTCCTGGAGCGTTCGCCTTCCCTGCCGAGGCGCCAGCGCTCTTCGAGCTGTACCGAAATCTCTACGAGGTGACGGATGCCGCGCTCAGCCCCCTCGTCGGCCGCTCCCTTGAGCAGCTCGGCTACGACCGTGCATACTCACTCAAGGCCAGCGGATCACCCCGCCCCGCGCCCGACTGGGACGAAGCCATCTCCTGGGACGGCGCAACCCTCACTACAGTGCGACCCGTGCTGCTCGATGTGGGCGCCGCGGGCAAGGGTCTTCTCGTCGACCTGATCACCGAGTTGCTCGCGGAAGCAGGACACACCGACCTAATCGTCG
>JANOED010000077.1:0-1732 GCA_031413035.1 Leifsonia sp.
GAGACGGTGTCCCACAGGGCGTCCTGATCAATTCGTCCGTAATGGTGAACCACGAAGTCGCGATGACGAGCCGCGAGCGACCATGCCCCCGCCGTGAAACGGCCGGAATCAAGGGCGACAAGCTGCTTGCACATGTCTCCCACTCTGTTGCTCAATGCCTCAAAGGCGAGAGGCATCGCCAGGTCGGCGTCGAAGGCGCCCTTGCCTCGTGCGACGAGCGTTTCAGCGAGTTCAAGAGTGGCCAGCAGATCGTCGAGAAGCCGGTCGGCCCGATTCACAGCGCAACCGAGTCAGCAAGGATCTGGCTGTCGCGCGAGGGATCCAACGATGCTCGGGTCAGCACATCAACAGGTCGCCCGAACAGCGCTTCCATATCAAGTTCGAACCGTGCCAGGTCGAACAATGTCGAACCCGGCGCCAGCGTAACGATCAGGTCGATATCGCTTGCGGCGTGCTCGGTGCGTCGCGCTACTGAGCCGAACACGGCGACATCCGAGACTCCGCTCATTGCTCCCAGTCGGCGGATCAAGTCTGCCTTGGACTTCACCTGGGTGAGCAGGGCACCGCCGCTAGCGCTAGTTGGTCTGGCCACGAGGTCGACGTAGTCGTCGTAAGAAATCATCACGGCCTCAGCCTTGCGGTGGGATCCGACAATCACACGCTCGAGGCGATTCTCAACGAGCCCGTCGATGATCTTGGTCAGGGATGCCCGTGCCTCTGCCACGCCGAGAACTTGGTCATCCACTCTCGCAGCTTATCAAATATGTACAGATTTATGAACATATTTGTGGGAGTCTCCCGCCGCTACGCTTAACCCCATGACCCACACCCTCATCCTGCTGCGCCACGGACTCTCCGAGTGGAACGCCAAGAACCTCTTCACCGGCTGGGTGGATGTGCGGCTCAGCGACGTGGGCGTGACCGAGGCTCGGCGGGCGGGGGAGCTGCTCGCGGCATCCGGACTCAAGCCCGACATTCTCTACACGAGCCTGCTGACTCGCGCGATTCAGACCGCGAATCTCGCCCTCGACGTGGCCGACCGCGCGTGGCTGCCAGTGAAGCGCAGCTGGCGCCTCAACGAGCGGCACTATGGTGCGCTGCAGGGGCTCGACAAGGCGGAGACGCTCGAGAAGTACGGGCCCGAGTTGTTCCAGACGTGGCGTCGCAGCTTCGACACCCCGCCGCCAGTGCTCGATGACGACGCCGAGTACAGCCAGGTTCACGACGAGCGCTACATCGGAATCGACGGCGAGGTGCCCCGCACCGAGAGCCTGAAGATCGTCATCGACCGGATGCTCCCCTACTGGTTCAGCGACATTACCGTCGACCTCGCCGCCGGCAAGACCGTGCTGGTCACCGCGCACGGCAACTCCCTGCGCGCCCTCGTCAAGCACCTCGACGGCATCAGCGACGAAGCAATCTCGGAGCTCAACATTCCCACCGGCATCCCCCTCGTCTACGAACTGGATGACACGTTCATGCCCCTAGGCCCGGGCGTGTACCTCGACCCGGAGGCCGCGGCCGCGGGTGCGGCGGCGGTGGCGAACCAGGGGAAGAAGTAGCGCTGGCTACGTCATGAGCTTGCGCACCTGAAGGGCGCAGGCGAGCTTGAGGCGGGCGTGCGGATCGTGCAGGTCCGCAGCGAGAACCTCGGAGATGCGTGCCAGCCGGTGCTTCATCGTGTTGTAGTGGATGACCAGCCGCCGGGCCGCCTCGGCGGCGTTGCCGGTTC
>JANOED010000078.1:0-3236 GCA_031413035.1 Leifsonia sp.
AAGGGCCGCAAGGTCGCCGACGTCTGAGTTTATGGCTCGCCCTCCGGGCGACGCGGTCGTGCCGAACGACCATGGCGCGCTCTCGTCAGTGCTCGGCATCACGATCGCGCCCGAGCTTCTTGAGCTCGCACTAACCCACCGGTCATACGCGTACGAGAACGGTGGGCTCGCGCACAACGAGCGCCTCGAGTTTCTTGGCGACTCGATTCTCGGGCAGGCCGTGACGGTAATGCTCTACACCGAGAATCCGGACCTCGACGAGGGCGGCCTGGCCAAACGCCGGGCGAGCCTCGTCTCCAGTGTCGCGCTCGCTGAGGTGGCCCGCTCGATCGGCCTCGGCGAACATCTCAAGCTCGGTCGTGGCGAAGAGCAAACCGGCGGTCGCGGCAAGTCGTCGATTCTCGCCGATACCCTCGAAGCGATTATCGGCGCGGCTTATCTCGACCGCGGCGGTGACGAGGCAACCGGTTTGGTGATGCGACTTGTCCGGCCGCTGTTCGACAACCCAGACCGCTTCGGTGCGGCAATGGACCCCAAGACCAGTCTGCAGGAGCTCTCCACACGCATTGGCAGAGGAATGCCGACCTACGAGGTTGCCGATAGCGGACCCGACCACTCAAAGCGATTCCACGCGAGCGTGTTGCTCGGCGGTGAGACTATCGCTATGGGTGACGGTTCGAGCAAGAAGCAGGCCGAGATGGCGGCAGCGCTCGAAGCCTGGACGCTGCTCACGGTCGAGTAGCGCGCCCAATGCCCGAACTGCCCGAGGTCGAGGTCGTGCGCGCGGGACTGGAGCCCGCCGTGAGCGGGGCGGGTGTGGCATCCGTCACCGTCTACGACGAGCGCTCGCTGCGCAGACACGATGGCCCCAGCGAAGACTTTGTCGACCGCCTAGTCGGGCGACGGATGCTCGTGCCGCAGCGCCGCGGCAAGTTCGCGTGGATCCCGCTGGCGCCTGTCCCTTCGAGTGCCTCAGGGAGCGAAGGGCCGGTCCCTGAGGCTCTCGAAGGGCCCGAAGCCTTGGTCATCCACCTCGGAATGAGCGGTCAAGTGCTACTGCGCGATCAGACTCGGGATGACCCGCTGACGCGAATCCGTCTCGACCTCGACAACGGCTTCCGGCTGAACTTCGTCGACCAGCGCATTTTCGGCTCGATGGCGATCGACCGACTCGTGCCCTCGCGCGACCGGGCAGATCAACTCGTGCCGAGCCATGTCGCGCACATCGCCCGAGATCCCCTAGACGAACACTTCGACGATGCCCTGTTCTTCCGGCGACTCGCCGCGAAGAACACTACGATCAAGCGCGCCCTGCTCGACCAGACCCTCATCTCGGGAATCGGAAACATCTACGCCGACGAGTCGCTCTGGGCGGCCCGCGTGCACTACGACCAGCCGACACACACACTGAGCCGACCGCGGGCGCGCGGCCTGCTCGCCGAGGTGAGACTCGTGCTCGCCCAAGCCCTCAAGGAGGGCGGCACGAGTTTCGACGCGCAATACCTGAACGTGAACGGGCAGTCCGGTTACTTCGCCAACTCGCTGCGCGCCTACGGGCAACAGGGGCTCCCCTGCCCGCGCTGCGGTCGGCCGATCGTGCGGGAGCAGTTCATGAACCGCGGCTCGCACTTTTGCCCGCGCTGCCAACGCGTGCGGGGCTAGGCTCGCGGCATGAGTGTGGGAGCTACCAGCGCGGAAGCGCTGCTCGGGTTGAACGGGCTGCTGACGGACGAGCAGCGGGCGTGGCAGGGTCGGGCGCGAGCCGCGGCATCCGTCATCGCGGAAACGATCGACGTCGACGCCGAGAACAGTGTGTTCCGTCGCGAGTATGTGGCGCTGCTCGCGGAGGCAGGCCTGCTAGGCATGCACCTGACCGGCTACGGCTGCGCGGGGGCCGATGCAATCAGCTACGGCCTCGCCTGCTACGAGCTCGAGGCAGTCGATACGGCGTGGCGCACCTTCGTGAGCGTGCAGGGGTCGCTGGCGATGTCGGCGATTCACGCGTTCGGCAGCGAGGAGCAGAAGCAGCGCTGGCTGCCGTTGATGGCAGCAGGCGAGGCGATTGGATGCTTCGCCCTAACCGAACCCACCGGTGGCAGCGACCCCGGCAGCATGTCGACCTCGGCGCGGGCAGATGGCGACGCCTGGCTCGTCGACGGCACGAAGCGCTGGATCGGACTCGCGTCGGTCGCCGACGTCGCCGTCGTGTGGGCGCGCTCGCCGGAGGGTATCCGCGGCTTCCTCGTCGAGACCACCGACCCCGGGTTCGCAGCCACCGACATCGACTCGAAGCTCGCCCTGCGCGCCTCGATCCAGTGCGACGTGGTACTCAACGGCGCCCGGGGCGAACTGCTGCCGGGCACGACCGGGCTGAGCTCGGCGCTCGCCTGCCTGACCGAGGCCCGCTTCGGCATTGTGTTCGGGGTGATGGGCGCAGCACGTGCATCCCTCGATGCGGCCATCAAACGCTCGACGACTCGCGACGTCTTCGGCGGCCCGATCGGCGCGAAGCAACTTGTGCAGGCGCGGCTCGCTGATGCGTTCGTCGAGTACGAAAAGGGGATGCTCCTCGCACTGCACCTCGGGCGACTCAAGGATGTGAAAGCGCTTACGCCCGAGCAGGTCAGCGTCGGCAAACTCAACAACGTTCGCGAGGCCATCGCGATCGCCCACGCCGCGCGCGAGATTCTCGCCGGAGACGGGGTGACCTCAGAGTTCGCCGTGATGCGCCACCTCGCCAACCTCGAGGCGGTGCGTACCTACGAGGGCACCGACGACATCCACACCCTGGTGATTGGCCGCAGGCTCACCGGGCTGTCCGCGTTCTGAAGTACGAGCTACCGAAAATCGACCCTGAACACGGCCCCGCCCTCGGGCCGGTTCGCGACCGTGATGGTGCCGCCAAGCCGGGTCACGAGGCGTGCAGCGATCGATAGCCCCAGCCCCGTTCCCACCGGTCGGATGTCGCGGTACCGAGCCCGCAAGGCCCCGCGCTCGAACGCCGTACTCAGGTCGGCCTCCTCAAGCCCGGGCCCGTCGTCGAGCACCTCAACGACCCCATCGGAGCCTCGTAGCTCGACCGACCCCCCCGCCCGCAGCGCGTTCTCCACAAGTCCGTCGAGCACCTGCCGCAGGCGCCGCGGGTCGGTCTGAGCCACGCCCCCGGGGGTCGAGTCGCCTGCGCTGGTCGAGCTTGTCGAGACCCGAACCCCCAGCACCGCCGCTCGCCCCGCCCA
>JANOED010000079.1:0-3007 GCA_031413035.1 Leifsonia sp.
AGCGATAGGCACGGTCTGGGCTGGCGAAGAGCGTCCGGAGCTATCCGTCTGATAGATGACGAGGGCGTCGGCGGCAGGGGAGAGGGATGCGAGCTCGCCGGATGACCAGGAGCCCACAGCATCCGCCAAGACGGTTGCGACCGTCGAACCCAACTCGTCGGCGATGACGACGGTCGCGCCGGGGATGCCCGTTCCCGCAACGATTGGTGGCCGCACCGTGTAGACATTGAAGAAGGACGTGATCGCCGGCGCGGTGAGCATCGGCAGAGGCGCGGGCGGCACGGAATCGTCAGTTGACGCACCTGCTGGCGGTGCTGGAGCCGGCTCAGAGAGGGTGTTGAGCGGTTCGGTTGCGTCGTTCTCTGAATCAGCGGAGTTGTTCTCGCCGGAGTTGCGGGATGAAGACTCGGGCGCGGGGCTCGCTATCGGCCTCGGATCTGCGATTGCGACAACCGACTCGGGTGCCGTCGACGATGTGATGATTGCGGCAGTGGTGACGACGATCGCAGCGATGCCAGCGAGCAACACGTGGGTCGGCGTGAGCATCGAACCCGTGGCCTTGGTCAGTGGCAGCACGGCAGCGGTTGCGGCGTCGTCGCTGTCGAGCGAAGTGAGTCCGAGGCCAAGCAGCGCCGGGACAAGCAGAACGGCAAGCTTGGAGCTGAGCTGGTCGAGTTCCTTCGCTCGCGCACGGCAGGCCAGGCAGGTGCTCAGGTGTTCGCGCACCTTGGCCAGCTCCCGAGCACTCAGCGAGCCGGTCGCTCGGCGACCGAGCCGGCCGGAGGTCCACCGGCATTCCTCGCTCAGCGTTGCATCGTTGAGGTGGGCTTGAATCCACGCGGTGCGGAGGCCAGCGCGCGCGCGATTGGAGAGCACGGATGCCGCGTTGGCTGACATGCCAAGGTAGCGACCGATTTCGGTGGGCCCCATCCCCTCGACTGCCCCGTACCAGAGAACGGCCTGCCAGCGCTCGGGAAGCGACCGGAAGGCCTCGAGCGCGAACTCGCGCTCGGTCGAGGCCACCACGGGATCGTCCACTGTCTTCGGGTCTTCGAGAAGATCGAGCTCGTCGCTGGCGCCTTCTCGGGAGCGCGTCGCCCAGCGCCGGGCAACATTGCCAATGGTGGTGATCAGGTAGGGACGGAAGCCAGAGTTCGGCCCGCCGCCACGCTGAATTGTAGAGAGAATTCGGGCGAAGGCTTCAGAGACCAGATCGTCCGCGTCGGCGATCTCGTAGAAGCGACGAGCAATTGAGGTGCCTATTCCGGAGTGTCGACGCCAGAGCTCCCCGTAGGCGGTCGCGTCGCCGCCGCGCGCGAGCACCACAAGCTGGTCGTCGGACTGGGTCGCGTAGTCGTGCGGCTTTCGGTGCGGTGAGAGCATGGGAGGTCCGTCGGATGGGTAGCGGATCGGGTGTCAGCAATTAAGACTCTCGAAGCTGGGAAACCATACGGAGAACGGCGGAAATCTTTCCCCCAGTTCGGGTGTCGGCAGGTTCGGGCTGCGGGCTAGCGCCAGGTCGGCAGCCACCAGTGCAGGCGGAGGTAGGTGTAATCCACCTGCTGGCCGGTCCACATCGGCCAGAAGAAAACGCTCAGCAGCGCGGCGACTGCGAGGAAGACAGCAAGAACGCCGAGCCCTGACGTGCGCCGGTCGCGCGGGTCATCGGGCCTTCCGACAATGAGCCCGATGACCAAGGTGAGCGCGAGAATCAGGTAGGGCTCGAAGGCGATCGAGTAGAACTGAAACACGGTGCGCTCGAGGTAGAGCAGCCACGGCAGGTAGCCCGCGACGAGGCCCATCAGAATCAGTCCGACGCGCCACTCGCGAAACCGCACGAGCCGATAGACGAGGTAGAGCGCCGCCGCAGCAGCAGCCCACCAGATCAGCGGGTTAGCGAGCCCGGTGATGGATGACGCGCAGTTCTCCCAAACACAGCCGTCCTGCCCGAGGGTCGAGCTTTGGTACCACATCGCGGTCGGCCTGATCATGAAGAGCCAGGTGAGGGGGCTGGCTTCGTAGCCGTGCGGGCGATTCTCGCCTACGTGGTATCCGTAGACCGAGGTCTGGAAATGCCAGAGACTCTGCAGGCTCGATGGCACCCACTCGAACGCGCCCGTCCAGGCGTTGCCCGGCTCATCGGCCCACCCTCGCGAGTAGCCGTCGGTTGACAGAAACCAGCCGGTCCAACTCGCGAGATACGTCACCACGGCGATGGGAATCATGAGCAGGAATGTTGTTGGCGCTTGCTTGAGCACACTTCCGGTTGCCCAGAATGCAATTCCCGCCCGCCGACGTGCAAGCGCATCGACGACGACCGCGTACACGGCGAATGCGGCCAGAAAGTAGAGGCCGCTCCACTTCACGGCGGTCGCCGCGCCGAACGCGAACCCTGCCGCGATGAGCCAAGGGCGTGCCCACAGAGCAGGACCCCAGTCGGTACTTCGGCCCGCTGACTCCCGCCGGGCGATCCACGCTGAGAGTCGGGCAGCGCTCCAGGGTCGGTCGAGTAGTACGGCGCCGAAACCGAGGAGGGTGAACAGCATGGCGAAGTTGTCGAGAAGACCGACACGGCTCATCACGATCGCGTTGCCCTCGATCGCCAGCAGGAAGCCCGCCGTGGTGGTCAGCAGGATCGAGCCGAACAGCCTCTGTGCGAGGAGCATCACGATGATGACGGCGAGGATTCCTGCTACGGCGGTAGCGATTCGCCAGCCCGCGGGATTCTCGGGGCCGAAGGCGAGCATCCCGAGTCCGATGAGCCACTTACCCAGAGGGGGATGCACGACGAACGACGCGGTGGTAGTGAAGATGTCTGTCTGGCCGGCGACGAACAGCGCGTCGGCCTCGGCGGGCCATTGGGACTCGTAGCCGAGATTGACGAGAGTCCAAGCATCCTTGACGTAGAAGGTCTCGTCGAATACCAACTCTCGCGGGTGCGCGAGGCCCCACACCCGGGTGAAGGTCGCGATCGCGACGACAACGGCAGGGGCCAGCCAACGCAGCA
>JANOED010000080.1:0-9169 GCA_031413035.1 Leifsonia sp.
GGCTCCGAAGAACCAGCCTTCCTTGCCATCGAACAAACGCACTTTGTACCAGACGTTTTTCTGCCCGCCTATCGTCTCTTCTTTGGTACCTCTTTCCAAGATGCGGAAGCCGGTCTTTATCGGATACAAAACCCCGACCTAACCGGCCGCAGCGTGCGCGAGCTTTTGAGGCAGCGACTCGGCAAGGGCGCGACCGAACCGGTCGAGCCATTCAAGAGCAAGGGCGCTGACTTCGTGGTTGCTCGAACACTCGACGAGTTGCTCGACGGCATGCAGGCGAAGTCGCCCGATGTCACGATCGACCGAGCTCGAGTGCGGCTCGAGGTCGAGGCGCGGGACCGTGAGCTCAGAAACCCCTTCACGAAGGATGCCCAGATCACGGCTGTGCGGCAGGCTCGCAACTACCGGGGGGACAAGCTCATTCGGGTTGCCAAGCCGCATCGCATCCTTGATCCGAAAGCGGGGCCGTTGATCGGAGTGAAGCTGCACATCCTTACCCGAAAGAGTCTTGGCGGCATCGAGACGGATCTCGCGGGGCGGGCGCTTGACTCAACTGGAACTCCCATCCCCGGCCTGTTTGCGGCGGGCGAAGCGAGCGGATTCGGAGGCGGCGGGATGCACGGCTATCGGTCGCTCGAGGGAACCTTCCTGGGGGGATGCATTTTCTCCGGTCGCGCTGCCGGACGCTCGGCAGTGCAGGCCGGCTGACGCGCTGGCCGGGTTAGGATCCTTGTCTGAGACCGAGGAGAGTACCGTGACAAACTCAGGAACCCCGTCTGTAGCACCAGGCTGGTACCCGGACCCCGCCGGGTCACCGCGGAGCCGCTGGTGGGACGGCGCCCGATGGACTGACCACTTCTATGACGCGAGCACCGGTGGTGCTGTCGAGAACCTCACGGCGCCGGCGGGCACACCGGTGTACAACGTGTGGATCTGGCTTGTGGTCTTCCTGCCCTACGTGACCCTACCCCTCCTGTTTACGATCGACTTCACGTCGATGTTCCGCGATATCGACTACAGCAACCCGAACGCTTCGGTTGAGGCGCAGCTCAATCTCTTCACGAGCCCGGGCTACGTCATTCTGGTCGTTGGAGGATTCCTAACCACTGCCGCGACCCTCTTCGCCGCCTACCGGGATTGGCGTTGGCTGCAGGCCGTCGGAGTTCCCCGCCCGTTCCATTGGGCATGGAGCTTCATTAATCTGGCCGGCTACCCGGTCTACGCAATCGGTCGCGCCGTCGTGACTCGACGCCGTACTGGTCGCGGGTCGGCGGTGCTCTGGGCGACGATTGGCATGATCGTGCTGGCGATTGTCATCGTGATTGTGTGGTCTGTGGTCTTCGTGGGCTCGATGATGGAGTTCATTACCACCCTGTAGTTTTCTTGGCCTAGCGTGCGAGTGTCCACGCGCGGCGTTTGACGAGTACGTGCCCGCGCGTGGTAGTCAGTCGAGTCCAGGAGCCCGATTCAAAGACCGCGACCGGCTCGTTTCCTCCGAGGAAGCCGAGAGAGACCGCCGCAAAGGCAGCTCCGGCTGGAACGTAGTCGATGCTGTCGAGGGGGCGACCCCAAATCTCGGTGCGAACTCGATGCACGATCTGCTCCCCGGTGCCCTCCGGAATGGCTTCGGCGACAGCCGCGATGCCTGCCCGCGCCGCGGCCTCAAGAACCTCAGGCTCGATACGCGGCAGCACTCGCCAGCCGCCACGGGGCGGAGAGATCGCTGCCCAGGTGACGGTGTATACCTCCATCGGTACAGTGACCAGGATTGCGGCGGTGGGATCTGCGGTGCTGAGCGAGCCCAGAGGGCCTCCGACTCTTGCGAGGAGAGAACGCACGGGAACCACTGCATCGAACTCGTCATCGCCTTCGAGTGCGAAGGTGCGCAATCCTAGGACGGTCGGACTCTCGTCAAGCAGTCCGAGCGGGTGCAGCACCGGCACGTAGACCGCCAACACGCCGGACCCGGCGATCAGGCGCACCGAGCCATCCTCAACCCGAAGCGCACGGCCTAGAAAGACGTGAAGGTCTCCGAGCGCGAGGGAATCCACGAGGGTGAAGGTTCGGTTCACAGTTCTCCTAAACTACAGGGCATGAGCGACCCTCTGACCGGCCTTCTGGCAGCACTGGACCTCACAGACACGGGAGCCCGCACCAGCGAGGACATCTTCACCGGTCCAAGCCAGTGGATGCCCCACGGCCGAGTATTCGGCGGGCAGGTACTCGCGCAATCTCTCGTCGCCGCACAGCGCACGACTCCGCACGATCGAGTCGTCCATTCCCTGCACGCGTACTTCCTCAGGCCCGGCACGGTGGATCTCCCCATTACGTTCTCGGTTGACCGGATCCACGACGGCCGTTCGTTCTCCACTCGGCGGACTCAGGCGTACCAAGAGGGCCTACCGATCCTGTCGATGATTGCCTCATTCCAAGACGATGACGCAGGCCTCGATCATCAGTCAGAGATGCCCACCGGAGTTCCCGATCCCGAAAGCCTGCCAAGTGTGGCCGATCACCTGAGCGGCGTCGACAACCCAGTAGCCCGATTCTGGGCGACTGAACGCCCCTTCGACATGCGGCACATTCCCTCCCCGGTCTTTCTGACGGTTGACGGTGACCACGTAGCTCATCAGGCGGTGTGGTTCAGGACGATCGGCCCGATGCCCGACGACCCCAACCTCCACCGCGCCGCCCTCGCCTACGCCAGCGATTATTCGATTCTCGAGCCGATTATGCGCCGTCACGGCCTACCCTGGGCAACCCCCGGCCTCAAGGCTGCGAGCCTCGATCACGCCATGTGGTGGCATCGCTTCGGTCGTGTCGACGAGTGGCTGCTGTACGTTCAAGAGTCACCCAACGCGATCGGCGGGCGTGGCCTCGCGCTCGGCCGCATCTTCAGCCGAGACGGGTTGCTGCTGGCCAGCGTCGCCCAGGAGGGCATGCTGAGAGTTCCTTCGTCGGACTAGTCTCGCGTGAGCTTACGGTAGGCGCTGCGGTGCGGCTTCGCGGCATCCGGACCGAGGCGCTCGATCTTATTCTCCTCGTAGGATTCGAAGTTGCCCTCGAACCAATACCAGTTAGCCGGGTCGTCGTCAGTGCCCTCATAGGCGAGGATGTGCGTCGCGATTCGATCGAGAAACCAGCGATCGTGGGTGATGACCACTGCGCATCCGGGGAACTCGAGCAGTGCGTTCTCCAGACTGCCCAGCGTCTCGACGTCGAGGTCGTTCGTTGGCTCATCGAGCAGTAGAAGGTTGCCACCCTGCTTGAGGGTGAGGGCGAGGTTCAGCCGGTTGCGCTCACCGCCGGAGAGAACTCCTGCCTTCTTCTGTTGGTCTGGACCCTTGAACCCGAACTGGCTCACATACCCGCGTGACGGGATCTCGGTCTTGCCAACCTGAATGAAGTCCTGACCGTCGGAGACGACCTCCCACAGAGTCTTGTTGGGATCGATCCCGCCGCGATCTTGGTCAACGTAGGAGATGTCGACGGTCTCACCAATCTTCAGGTCCCCTGAGTCCAGCGGCTCGAGTCCAGTGATCGTCTTGAAGAGCGTGGTCTTGCCGACACCGTTGGGGCCAATCACTCCGACAATGCCGTTTCGCGGAAGGGTGAACGTCAGGTCGTCGATGAGCACTCGGTCGCCGAAGCCCTTCTTGACCTTCTTCGCGTCGATAACCTGCGAACCTAGACGCGGGCCCACGGGAATAACGAGCTCTTCGAAGTCGAGCTTGCGGGTCTTCTCCGCCTCGTTGGCCATCTCCTCGTAGCGAGCCAGACGCGCCTTCGACTTAACCTGGCGGCCCTTCGCGTTGGAGCGCACCCACTCGAGTTCGGATGCGAGCCGCTTGGCGAGCTTCGCATCCTTCTTTCCCTGCACCTCGAGCCGCTCGCCCTTCTTCTCCAGGTAGGTCGAGTAGTTGCCCTCGTAGGGGTAGAGGTGCCCGCGGTCGACTTCGGCGATCCACTCGGCAACGTGGTCGAGAAAGTACCGATCATGGGTGACCGCCAGCACTGCACCGTGGTACTTCGCCAGGTGCTGCTCGAGCCACAGCACGCTCTCGGCGTCGAGGTGGTTGGTGGGCTCATCCAGCAGCAGGAGGTCCGGCTTCTGCAGAAGCAGCTTGGTGAGTGCGACTCGGCGCTTCTCGCCACCGGAGAGGTTCGCGACTGGCTGATCACCCGGGGGCGTGCGCAGTGCATCCATCGCCTGCTCAAGCTGGGAATCGAGATCCCACGCGTCTGCGGCATCGATCTCCTCCTGCAGCGTGCCCATTTCTGCCAGCAGCGCGTCGAAGTCGGCGTCGGGCTCGGCCATCTCGAGTCCGATCGCGGAGTGGCGATCGACCTTGTCCTTGATCTCGCGAACGCCCTCCTGCACGTTCTCGAGCACCGTCTTGGTCTCGTCGAGTTCGGGCTCCTGCATGAGGATGCCGACGCTGTATCCCGGGCTGAGTCGAGCTTCACCGTTGGAGGGGGTGTCAAGGCCCGCCATGATCTTCAGGATGGTGGACTTGCCAGCGCCATTGGGACCGACGACGCCGATCTTGGCACCCGGGAAGAACGACATCGTTACGTCATCGAGGATGACCTTGTCACCGACAGCCTTGCGGGCGCGGACCATCGAGTATATGAATTCGGCCATTGCCCCATTGTATTCAGCGGCGAAGGGCCCCAACGGTCGACTACCAGTCGATGGGTACTGTTCTGCCCACCAAACAGGTACCGGTACCCAAGATCGGCGCCAAGATTCCGGTGTAACCGGCCGGGCTGAACTGCCCGATCAGGCACTCCCCCCTGAATCGCACGGCGACCTGAATGGCGTCGACGGGAATGTTGAGAGCAGTCGTGTCGTCGGTCACCTCCATGTCGGCTTTGGAGAATCCAGCCGCAACGAGGTTGTCGACTATTGCTCGCCCCGAAGACATTCCCTGGGCGCTTGCCAGCGTGCGATTGACATAGTCGAAGTACTGCTGGTTTGCTGCCGCGCTACCGTTCGGCCGGAACTCCGGCACGGCATCCGTCGACGGAGATGGTGTGGGTGAAGCTGAGGCCGAGCGACTCTGGGTCGGAGTTGGCATCGGTTCACCGGTGCAGCCGGCGAGCAGCGGCCCGACAACAAGAGCGAGCATCAGAGCAGTGGTTCGTCTCACTGTCACCTCGATTCCCTCCCCGGTCGGCTCTTTCGCCAGCATTCCTTGCGATTCTAGGCCGCGCGGGGAGCGCTACCTGTTAGAACGGCAGTGTTGCCATGGGGCGCGAGTCCTCGGTTTCGGGCGCCTCCTGCGCCACCTCGCCCGTGGACGCGTCCGCAACGGATTCGCTGACGGATTCGCTGACGGGTTCGCTGGCGGCGGGGCTGGTAGAGCTGATCGAGCGGGTGAACGATGTGGTACCCCATGCGAGATCGTGCCCCAGTGCATCCGCCTCGATATCGATGTTCATACCGTTTCGTTCACCGCTCTGCCACTCCCGGATTCGAAGGCGACCGGTCACGACGACCCTCTCACCCTTCTTCACCGAACCCGCGCTGTTCATGGCGAGCTGGCGAAACGCTGTGATGGTGTACCAGTTGGTATCCCCGTCGACCCAGCGCTCCTGCGATCGGTCAAAACGACGCTGAGTGGATGCCAGCCTGAAAGTTGTTATCGGCAACCCCTCACTCGTGACGATGTGCCGGGGGTCGGTGGCTACAAGGCCAGTGAGGGTGATGATGTCAGACATGCGTCTCTCCTTCTGGGTCGGACGATCCCCGGCGAGCCGACGTGCCGGGACGCTCAACCGGGGACCGTGGGTTCAGTGTGCTGTGGCACGCGCCGGGTGCGGGCGAAGGACGGCTGGTTGGGGAGAATCGCCGACCAGACTTGGGCGTGAGGAGGGGTGGCGTTCGGCAGTGCGACATCAAGTTCTAGGCTGAAGCCATGCCCTACACCGCGAGTATCGACCGCTATGCCACCACCGAGTACGTGCGGGTGGGCCGCAGCGGTCTCAGGATCCCCCGAGTTTCCCTTGGGCTGTGGAACAACTTTGGCGCCGACCGATCGCTCGAGGGTCAGCGTGCGATTCTCCGTCGCGCGTTCGACTTGGGGATCACCCACTTTGATATCGCCAACAACTACGGACCACCTAACGGCTCGGCGGAAACCAACTACGGGCTGATCCACTCGAAGGACTTTGTTCCTTATCGCGACGAGCTGATCATCTCGAGCAAGGCGGGCTACTTCATGTGGCACGGCCCCTACGGGGAGTGGGGGTCTCGCAAGAATCTTCTCGCCTCGCTCGACCAATCGCTTGCGCGCACCGGTCTTGACTACTTCGACATCTTCTATTCGCATCGCCCGGACCCGGAGACTCCCATCGAAGAGACAATGGGTGCCCTCGCGAGCGCGGTGCACGCCGGCAAAGCGCTCTACGTTGGTGTCTCGAATTACTCTCCCGAGCAGACTCGGGCCGCGGCCGCGGCCCTTGCCGAGCACAAGATCCCGTTGACGATCCACCAGCCGCGCTACAACATGTTCGACCGCCACATTGAGAACGGGCTGTTCCCGGTGCTCGACGAGGTGGGTGCTGGATGCATCGTGTTCTCTCCCCTGGCTCAGGGGCTCCTGACCGACCGATACCTCGCCGGAATCCCGGCCGACTCGCGGGCGGCCGAGGGCCGTTGGATAACAGAAAACACGATCGACGACGAGTATCTGGAGCGCGCTCGGTCCCTGAGCGAGCTGGCGGCGTCGCGGGGTCAGAGCCTGGCTCAGCTGGCCATCACTTGGGCGCTGCGGCATCCCCAGATCACCAGTGCGCTTGTGGGGGCGTCAAGCGTCGGTCAGCTCGAAAACACCTTCGCGGCTCTCGATGCGCCGCCCCTGACCGCAGAGGAGCTCGCCCTCATCGAGCCCTACGCCGTCGACGGCACTGGCTCGCGCCGCTGAGGTGGGCTACCTTTACGGGCTGCTTGCCGCTCTACTGTTCGGCGCGAACGGCAGCGTCACCAAAGTCGTTCTCGAAAGCGGCTTGAGTCCGACCCAGGTTACGCAGTTCCGCACGCTTGGAACGTGCCTGATCGCCGGCGCGATACTGCTACTGATCGATCGCTCCGCGTTCAGGATTCCGCCGAAGCAGATTGCCGTCATGGCGCTGCTCGGCGTCGTCGGGCTGGCGTTGTTGCAGGTCACCTATGCGTACGCGATCCAGTTGCTTCCGGTGGGGATCGCGCTGCTGCTGGAGTATCTCGCAGTGCTGATCGTCGCGCTCGTAGCCTTCTTCTTCCTCAAGGAGAAGGTGCGGCCGCGCATCTGGATCGCGGTCGGTTGCGTGCTCGTCGGTCTTACCGTGGTCGCGCAGATCTGGGCGAGCGACCTCAACGGATTCGGCGTGCTCATGGCGCTCGGCGCTGCGGTGACCCTCGCGATCTACTTCCTGGTTGGCGAGCGTCAGGTCACCGCGACCTCCCCGCTGACCGTCGCCTTCTGGACAGCGGGCTTTGCAGCGTTGGCATGGGCCCCGTTCAGTAAGTGGTGGGAAATCGACCCGGGCATCCTCGCCCGCGAGGTGTCGCTGAGCGGCAATCTCGACGCAGTCGTTTTACCGCTCTGGATGCCCCTGCTCTGGTTGCTCGTGATGGGCTCGTTCTTGCCGTTCCTGCTGTCGTTCGCTGCCCTCGGTCGCCTCAGGGCGACCGCCGGCGGTATCGTCGCCTCCTCGGAAGTGATCTTCGCCTTCGTCGTCGCGTGGATCTGGCTGGGGGAAGAACTCAGCCTGCTGCAACTCGTCGGCGCAGCGATCGTATTGGTTGGCATCATCCTCGCCCAGACATCCCGACCCAACCGCGTGATCGATGCCGATCTTGCGCTGCAGCCAGAGACTGCGAAGACCTAAGTCGCCTCAATGTCGGTGGTCGAACGTATGTTCGAGTAAATGACCGAGGAGGAACCGTGACCGTACTGGACTTCGTGGGCACCGCAGCGCACCGGGCTGGAGTGGCGACAATTCAACTCAACGATGATCTGTGGCGAGTAACTCGACCCGCAGGAGACGTGCTCGGGTATGTGGAGAGGCTCTCGACACCGGCCGGTCATCGGTTTGTGGCCAAGCGCATGCTGCCCAGGCAGCGGCGATTCTTGGCCATCGGTGAGTTTTGGACTTTTGGCGACGCGATGGACTGCTTCCGGTTCTGAACCGCCAGTCGTTAGACACGCCCGTCCAGTTCCGTGCAACTGTGACTCGTGGGGTTACAGTCAAGCCATGTTACTGGAGTGGTGGAATGCAATCGTCCGTTGGTTCAACTCCGACGCAGGCGCGACAGTGGTGAGCGGCGTAATCCTGCCATTCATAGCGATTCTCGCCGCCGGTATCATCGCCGGCCTCATTATGCGCAGTTCGATGAAGCGCCTCGTGGCACATCAGGATCGTCAGGCGAAGGCCGCCGCGGTGGCTGCGCTCGTGGCATCCGGCCGCCGAGCAGCCGTCTGGCACACCCTGTCAGCGCAGGAAAAGGAACATGTCGAGCACCAAGTGAGCGAGGCCGAAGTGCGGGTGCGACTGCTCCCCGAGTCGGGCGCGTCCCTCGCCGCCGACTGGGCGGCTCACCACATCGCGTCGATGAAGCGCACCTCGGCGAGCTACAGCTTTCAGGCTGAGCAAGACCTTCAGGATCTGCGAGATGGCCTCGTCGCATGGCAGGCCAAGCCGGCCCGCGCGAAGAAGCTGTTCGCCGAAGACCTCGCCGCGTGGAAGTATGACGCGTCGATCACGGAAGACGACCTGAGCGCCAAGCAGCGTGAGTGGGCTGCGGCGCAAGCCACCGAGCAGGAACCGACGCTCGCGGGACGCTAGACGGGGTTGACAATTAGTTGGCGCCGGGGCCTTCGATCGCGACCACCTCTGCCGACCACGGGCAGTAGTAGGGCGAAGTAAGCGTGCCGTCTTCGACGTACTCGGGAAGTCCGTCGCAGACCTCGGTTGTGACATCCGCGAACTCCAGCGACTGCGGGTCGATGTGCCACGACCACGGCGCGTTTACGCTCGGGTCGTCACGCACAATCAGTCCGATCGGGATGCGCCCCTCCTCCGAGCCTGCCATCAGGTCTTTGGCGTGCTGGATGAGCTCCGGCGTTGCGAGTTCGATCTTGTAGCTGTGGTCGCCGGCGACCAAGAATGTTGCGACCGTTGG
>JANOED010000081.1:0-7692 GCA_031413035.1 Leifsonia sp.
CGGCACTCGCTTGCGAAGGAAGCGAATGATGCCGTTCTCGGTTTCTTCCATGTCGTCGTGGTTCTCGAGCACCTGACGAACAGCCGTGTACAGCAGGAAGGCACCGAAGACGTAGAAGATGAAGCTGAAGTTTTCGATGAGCGCCGCGCCCAGCAGAATGAATATTCCGCGCAGAACAAGCGCAATCAGGATGCCCACCATGAGCACCTCCTGCTGATACTTCCGCGGCACAGAGAAGCGCGCCATGATGATCACGAAGACGAAGAGGTTGTCGATCGACAGGCTGTACTCAGTCACCCAGCCGGCAATGAACTGCCCGGCCTGCTCCCCGTCGCCGAGCAACAGCATGAGAAACGCGAACACGAGGGCGAGGCCCACATAGAAGCTGACCCACAGCGCTGACTCACGCGTGGACGGAATGTGCGGTCTGCGGTAGGCCATGACCAGATCGAACGCGAGAATCAGCGTAAGCACGACGAGCGACGTGATTTCGAACCACACGGGCAGGGTCTGAACGGTCTCTAGTGGCAAGGAGTGCTCCATTGGGACGAACGGGTCGGTACAGGACTCGAAAGTCTCTCCCGCACCCCGCCCGCTCTTCTCAGATACCGGGCTATGGATGCCGCTGGCCCGGAGTCACGGCGACATGACTCGTATTGACGGGCTCAACGAGGTGGGATACTCCCCTTCGTACTCAAAGCTTACTATCCTGTGAGCCATGATCCTTCCTACCGATGATGCCGATCTGCGTTCGATCGCCGCCAAGCGCCTCAAGGCTCGCTCCGACTTCTACACCTACCTGCTCATCTGGCTCGCCGTCTCAATACTGCTCACCGTCATCTGGGCGGTCAGCGGCATGGGCTACTTCTGGCCCGGCTGGGCGATCGGCGGCATGGGTATCGCCGCGCTGTTCCAGGCCATCGGGGTCTTCGGCCCCCGTGGCATCATCTCAGAAAGCGCTATCGACGCTGAGGTCGAGCGGCTCAAGCGGCGCTGATCACCGGGTCGGCTGGTCGCGCATCGCGACACGCCACGCACGAAGAAAGCCCGCGATGAGGTTTCCTCGCGGGCTTTCGGTTACTGTGACCCCAACGGGATTCGAACCCGTGTTACCGCCGTGAGAGGGCGGCGTACTAGGCCTCTATACGATGGGGCCGTCACGACAACTACACGAGTATGCCACACCGGGCCGAGGCCCACCAAAAAACAGCACCGAGTCGTCCACACAGCGAGGGGAACGTTGGCCAGTCGTCGCTTGATCCTTGCCGCGGGTAGTGCTGCGGCATCCATACTCCTGCTGAGCTCGTGCGGGCTCCTCGGACCCAACCGCGACGCCGACGGCCGGGTGACCGAAACCACCGTCATCGGTTCGACCCAGTTACTCGAGGGCGACTGCTTCAGTTTCGTCGAAGGCAGCAACCTCACCGAGGCATCGGTGACACCGTGCGCTAACCCGCACGACTACATCGTGATCGGCACGGGGGAACTGGATGCCGCGGCCGTCGACTCTGCCGGTGGCGTGCAGAACGCGGTGAACGAGGCCTGCGCTGAGTCATTCGCTGCGTTCAAGGAAACCGTCGCCGAGGGCGTCAAGCCCACGGCGGAGTTCATCGTCGCCACCGAGGACCGCGACGGAGCCGAGATCACGCTGTATAGGTGCCTGGCCACCGACTCCGAATAGCTGTCGCAGGTCGGGTGCAGGGTTCAGGCCGACGGTTTCGCGGCGAGCACTCTCAGCGAGCCAGGTTTGACCTCGATATCGAGCGGGAGCATCCCGAAGCGCTCGCCATCTGCGTAGGCGACAACCCCCTCCGACTCGATGCGGATCTTCTTGGCCCGGTAGATCGAAACCCGACGGTCGGTAACGTGCTCGCCCTTGAAAACCCGGGGGAAGATGCGTAGGAATGCCGCGCGGCCGATCGCCTGCACGACCAGCACATCGAGCAGCCCGTCGTCGACCTTCGCGTCGGGCGTGACTTTCATGCCTCCGCCGAGAGAGACGTTGTTGCCAACGCTGATCAAGGCGCCGGTGGTGGTGAGCTCGTTGCCATCGAGCAGCAGGCGGTAGTTGATCGGCTTGAGCTTGGCGAGTTCGACGGCGAGCGCCATCGTGTACCGACTCGGACCCTTAGGCCACCTCATCGCGTTGGCGCGCTCGTTGACGATCGCGTCGAATCCGGCGGAGAGCACGCACGCGAACCACCGCTCGGTCGGGGTGCCCGTCTCGTTGTCGAAGCTGACGAGCGCGGCATCCATGATCCACGGCGGCCGATGCAGAGCCTCAACGAGCGCGTCGATCGCGGCCTCGGTGTTGTCGTAGGGGATCCCGAGGCCTCTAGCCATGTCGTTGCCGGTGCCCGACGGCACTATTCCGAGCGGCACCTTCGTGGTCGCCACGAGGTTCGTGCCGAGGTTAATCATGCCGTCGCCGCCGACCACGATGAGCGCATCGGGCTTGGATGCCACGGCCTTACGCCCAGCCGCCATGAGCTGCTCGAAGTCGGGCTCCTGCAGGCTGGTAACGTCGTGGCCGAGGGCGCGGAGCGTCTGCACCACGGCAGGCCCAACGTCACGGCCCTTGCCGAACGACGCGGTCGGGTTGATCGCTACGACCAGGCGCAGGGACTTCGTTGTCATGGGTTGATTATGGCGTGTCGAAGGTCGTCTGCATGCGATAGAGCTAGCTTCGGCTACGTGAGAAGACAGGTGATCTAGTGGCGCACATCCTCATCATCGGCGCAGGCATCCTGGGAACCATGCACGCCTACTTCGCACACGAGGCGGGTCACGAGGTAACGCTGATCGAGCGCGATCTGCACCCCGTCAGTGCTTCGGTGCGCAATTTCGGGATGATTGCAGTGGGCGGCCGTGCGGCCGGCCAGGAGCTTCAGGTCGCGCTTCGCGCGCGAACCCTCTGGGGCGAACTCGCGGCGCGACACGCCGAACTCACATTCAGAGCGTCGGGCTCGATCGTCGTCGCCACTGCAGACAACCATCTCGAGGTGATGACCGGGGTCGGCGCCTACCGTGACGCCGCGCTCAGGGGTTGGAAGGTGCTGGATCGTCAGGAGGCGCGAGAGCTGAACCCCGGCCTTCGCGGAGAGCAGGTGGTCGGCGGACTGTTCTGCGCCCAGGATGCCGTCGTCGAGCCAGACCGAGTGCTCGGCGAGCTTCGAGCGACCCTGGCACACTCCGATCGCTTCACCTACTCACCGGGAACAGCGATCGACAGCGTGCGCCAGGAGGGCTCCGATGTCGTCGCGATGAGTCGTGAGGGAACTCGATTCGTCGGGGACTGGGCAATCGTGGTGCCGGGCGCCGACCACACCACGCTGTTCCCCGACCTTTTCCAACGCGCACCGCTGCGACGCGTGCTCCTCCAGATGGCCCGTCTCGAGAGTGCCGGATTCGAGCTGAGAACATCTATTGCCAGCGCGGATTCGCTGCGCTTCTACCCCGGCTACCAGGGGGACGCACTCAGCGGTCTCGAACCGGTGCGACCGCTCGTTGCCGAGATGGTGATGCAACTGCTGCTGCAACAGCGCATCGACGGCTCACTCACCGTCGGTGATACCCACGTGTACGACGAACCCTTCCCGCACGAAATGCGTGAGGACTGCTATGAGCTGCTGTTCGATGACGTCGAATCGATCCTCGGCGTTCGGCCCCGCGTGAAATCCCGATGGCACGGCATCTACAGCCAGAACACCACCGGCGATATCTGCGTCAGGGAGTTGGCCGACGAGCGGATCGTTGTCGTGACGGGCCCGGGCGGGCGTGGCAACACGCTTTCCCCGGCAATCGCAGAAACCACAATCAGGGAGGCCATCCGTGCCTAAGCTCGCCGTGTTTGACATTGCCGGAACCATCGTGTCTGACGATGGTGTCGTCGTCGCCTCGTTCTCGTCGGCGTTCTCAGAGGTGGTGCCAGAGGTCTGGGCGGCGAAAGGCAGCGAGTTTGTCGAGTACGCGAAGGCAACTATGGGGCAGTCGAAGATCGAAGTGTTTCGGTCGCTGCTCGGTGATGACGAGCTTGCGGAGCGCGCTGCCGAAGCGTTTCAGGCGCAGTACCTCACTCGACTGTCGGAGGTGCACGTTTTTCCCGGTGTGGTCGGGATGTTCGCCCGACTTCGCGAGCTGGGAGTTCTCGTTGCGCTCAACACCGGCTTCGACCGGCTCACCCTCGATACCATGCTCGACAGTTTGGGGTTGCGCGACCACGTCGACGCGACATCCACTCAAGGTGAGGCGGGCGCGGGCCGACCCTCCCCGGCAATGATCGAGCACGTCGCACGCCAGCTTGGGGTGAGCTCTGCGGCCGACGTGGCCGTGCTGGGAGACACCCAATCCGACATGGAGGCTGCAACCCGCTACGGTGCCGCGCTCACGATCGGCGTACTCACCGGCGAGCACTCAGAAGACCAGCTGCTTCGAGCGGGCGCCGACCGCGTGGTCGCGGCCGTCACCGATGCCGAAGAGATTCTGCTGGCGTAGCTGGCAAACCGGCCCCGCAACAGCCACGCGCGCTACAGTTTCACTCGGCGCAACAGTTGAGCGTTTATTGCAACAATGATCGTCGAAACCGACATGAACACGGCCGCGAGTGCGGGCGGCATGAGGATTCCCACACCGAACAACACCCCCGCTGCAAGCGGGATGCCGATGGCGTTGTAGCCGGTAGCCCAGAACAGGTTCTGGAGTTCTTTGCGCCACGTAGCCTTGCTCAGGGCCAGAGTCTTCTCGACACCGCGCGGGTCGCTGGAGGCGAGCACAATCCCAGCTGACTGGATCGCAACATCCGTGCCAGCGCCAATTGCGATGCCTACGTTTGCCTGTGCGAGCGCGGGCGCGTCGTTCACGCCATCGCCGACCATCGCGACTCGTGAACCGTCGGACTGCAGCGACTTCACCACGGCCGACTTCTCGCCCGGTAGAACCTCAGCGTGCACCTCGTCGATGCCAAGCTGTGCGGCAACCCAGCCCGCCACTGCCCGTGAGTCTCCGGTCAGCATCGCGACCCGCACGCCGCGCTGCTTCAGAGCAGCTACGGCCTCAAGAGACTCGGGCCGCACGGTGTCGGCGAGGGCGAGCATCCCGAGCACCGACCCGGATTCACTCACAAAGACGACGGTCGCTCCTCCGGCGCCCAACTCGGCGGCCCGCTCCGCGAGAAGCTCGGGAACGGTGATGTCGCGCCCGCTCGACACTGTCAGCTCGCGGCCGCCCACGGTGGCTGTTGCGCCGCGACCGGCGAGCGCACTAAAGGCTGTCGCCTTCGCAGCTGCAATACTTCGGCTCTGCGCCTCGGTGACGATTGCGCGGGCGATCGGATGCTCGCTCGACGCCTCGACCGCGGCCGCGAGCCCGAGCAGCTCAGGTTCGGAGGTACCCGTGACAGGCACGACCGCCACAACCCCCTGCGTTCCGGTGGTGAGTGTGCCCGTCTTGTCGAACAGCACGACGTCGATCGTGCGCGCCTCCTCAAGGGCGAGCCGGTTCTTGACCAGAATGCCGTTGCGAGCACCTAGCGCCGTCGAGATTTGGGAAACCAGCGGGATAGCTAGGCCGAGTGCGTGCGGGCAAGCGATCACCAGTACGCTCACCACGCGCTCAAGCACGAACGCGGGCTCGCCGGGCATGACTACCAGCCACGCAATGAGCGTGATAACTGCGGCGCCAAGCGCGATGTAGAACAGCAGTGCGGCGGCGCGATCGGCGAGCAGTTGGGCGCTGGACTTGCTGGATTGCGCGTCGGCGACCAGCTTCATAATGCCGCCCAGAGCAGTGTCGTCACCCAGCTTCGTGACGCGCACGCGCAGCGCACCAGAGCCGTTGACCGCTCCCGCGATCACGGAGTCGCCCGTGCCCTTACTTACGGAGGACGACTCGCCGGTGAGTAGGGCCTCGTTGACCTCCGACTCGCCGTCAACGACCTCCCCATCGACCGGGATCGCGGCACCCGGCCGCACCAGCACTACATCACCGATCGTGAGCGACGCGACAGCTACAGGCATCACGTGGTCGCCGTGCACGAGGTCGGCTTCGTCGGGCAGCAGCTTCGCGAGCTCACCAAGAGCGTTCTGAGCGCCCATGACCGCCGACATCTCGATCCAGTGCCCGAGCAACATGATCGTAATGAGGGTCGCCAGTTCCCACCAAAAGTCCATACCCGGGAGGCCCAGCGTGACGGCGGTGGAATAGCCGAGCGCGACGATTATCGCCAGCGAGATGAGCGTCATCATGCCGGGCTGTCGCGCCCTCAGTTCGGTGACCGCGCCGCGGAGAAAAACGAGTCCACCGTAGAAGAAGATCGAGATACCGAAAACGGCAGGAATGAACTCGCTGCCGGGGAATCGAGGACCGCTGAGCCCGAGGATGTCTTGCAATCCCATCGAGAACACCAGAGTCGGAATCGTCAGGATCAGGCTCAGCCAGAACTTGCGGCGGAACACCTCGGGGTCGTGGTGACTGTGATCGTGACTAGTGGTCGAGCTTGTCGAGACCGGGTGGTCGTGGTCGTCGTGCTGTGGCATCCGTTGCTCCCAGCGGTTGTAGGTTCTACAGTATACCCCCTAGGGGTATTATTGCAAAGAGGATCGCCCCTAGGCTCAAACCCATGAAGCTGACGAAGCACGAACACGCCTGTCTGGTTCTCGAAAAGCAAGGCGAGCAACTGGTGATCGATCCGGGGAGCTTCACCCTCCCGCTCACCGACCTGCACGACGTCGTTGCCGTTGTGATCACGCACGAGCACGCCGACCACTGGACCGCGGATCAGCTCGAGCGAATCCTTGACAACAATCCGGATGCCCGGCTCATCGGCCCCGCGGGTGTTGCGGCCGCGGCCCCGAACTTCGCGGTCGAGGTTGTGGCGCCCGGTGACACGATGACCGTCGGAGCGTTCGAGCTCGCCTTCTTCGGCGGTACGCACGCCGAGATCCACTCATCGATCCCACTCATCGAGAATGTCGGCGTGCTCGTGAACAACTCCCTGTACTACGGGGGTGACTCCTACTCGGGGCCAGAGGTCAGCGTTGCCGTGCTCGCCGCGCCGGTCGGTGCACCGTGGCTGAAGATCGGCGAAGCGATGGACTACGTGACAGCGGTGGCGCCCCGCCGGGCTTTCCCCGTGCACGAGGCGACCCTGTCGCAGATCGGCCGCAGCCTGGGCAATGCGCGCCTTAAGGATGCGACCGAACGCGGCGGCGGCGAGTTTACGGTGCTTGAGCCGGGAGACTCTCTGGAGCTGTAGCCGGGGCCGAGGGTCGAGCCGTGGGCGCCACGAGGGCGGTGGCCACGGCGGCGAGAGCCGATGCGGCGATCACCAGCGTCACGGCGAGAGTTGTGGCATCCGGCTGCACGATCGACTGGCCGCGCAGGGCCTGCCAGGTCAGTAGTGCGAGCACTGCCACGTAGACGACTGTGATTATCGCGACCAGTCGGTACCGCACCTCGCCGTTGCGCAACCGAGCAACACGCCGCGATGCCAGCTCGATCAGGATGAGCAGCAACGGGATGACCTGAAGCGCGTGCATCCCGACGAAATGCGGGATGCGCAGGTCGCCGGCGACGGTGCTCCAACCGAGCAGCGGGAGGCCCGGTCCGCCGTCGGCGAGACCGACCGTGTGCGCCCCAGCGATGCCTTGGAAGTCGTCGAGCTGCTGCGCGGTCGGCCCGGTCATGAGAAATGCC
>JANOED010000082.1:0-2405 GCA_031413035.1 Leifsonia sp.
GCGCCTGATCATCGAGGGCGTCGAGAAGGGCAGCTACCGTGTGCTCATCGGCAGCGATGCGAAGTTCATGGACCGCTTTGCGCGCCTCAATCCGCGCCGTGCCACACTTCTCATCGCCGACCAGATGAAGTCGCTTCTGGGGTAGCGATGCCCACGGAGCCCACCCGACCTTCGGTGATCGAGTCACTTGACCACGGTGAGTTTTCGCTCGTCTACCAGCCGATTGTCGATCTCGACTCGTGGACAACTGTCGGGTTGGAGGTGCTCGTTCGGTGGCATCATCCGATCGACGGCGAATTGAGCCCCGGGGGATTCATCAAGGAGTTCGAGCGCAACGGGGCAATTGCCGACCTCGGTACCTGGGTCACTCGCCGAGCGATGGATGAGGCGTTGGAATGGCAGCGCGAAGCAGTCGCTCGCGGGCGAGAGTTCTACCTCAGTGTCAACGTTTCCGGATACGAACTGCAGCAACCCGACTACAGTGCATCTTTGGTTGCCATGTGCGACCAGGCGGAGTACCTCTGCAAGTTCCTGCGAGTCGAGGTTCTCGAGAGTGAGTTCGATCTCGGTGGGGAGGCCGTGCGAAAGAACCTGGCAACGTTGCGCCAGAAGCACATCATGGTGATGATCGACGACTTCGGTACGGGCGCATCCACAGTCGATCGCCTCATCGAGATCGATGCAGACGCGATCAAGCTCGACGCGAGTGTTATCGCCGACATCGACACCAACCCAGCTCGACCACAGGCGATTTCTGCGGTGACTTCGGCTGCCGAACTCGCGGGGCTAGAGGTCATCGCCGAGGGCATCGAACGGGACTCGCAAGTTGCGCTGCTCGCGGCAGTGGGATGCCGCTATGGTCAGGGCTATCTGTTCTCTGCGCCGGTCGCCGCCGACGCCGTGCCCGACATTCTTGAGGTCTGAGGGCATCGGGTCAAGCCCCATCACAGGTGGCCCTGAGTTAGGCCAGACTGGGCCGGGCAGCACCACCTCGTGATACGAGATCAAGGAGACAGTGTGCCTACCGGAACAACTCAGCACTCAGAGTTTCAGCTCGCTGTGCTGCGCCTGATCTCCGGAGGGCTGGCCATCGGGATGCTGTTGGCCGGGATCTTCAGCATGTTCGACCCAGCTTGGGTGCGTTACCTCGTGCTCACGGCATCCCTCGCCTGCGCACTGTTCACTGCCGCGCTGAACTGGATTCAGGCGTGGAGCATCGCGGTCGTTCGGATCGTTCTTGTCGCGTTGATGATCACGGTGTTCGTGGGGAGCCTGAGTATTCAGCCGACCGCACTCGGAGCTCTTGCGGCGTTGTTGTTTCTCGGCATCGCGGTGGGCATCGCTGCGTACGAGGTGACTCTGCCCGCCATATTCATGGCCTTGGCGGCAGTCGGATTCGGCGTTCTCTCAATCGCCCTGAGGTCGTCGGTCGCTGAGGCGGCGACCGGGGTCTTCATTGCTGTGGCCGCGGCCTGCCTGTTTGCTGTGTTCGGATTCCGCCGTGTCGCCGCGAGCGCAACGGCCGCAGCGGTCGCCGACTCGCTCAAAGACCCGCTCACCGGGATCACTAACCGACGAGGGCTCGCCCTCGGAACATCGCTGTTGAGCGCGATCGCTCAGCGTTCCGGTCAGCAGCTCGGCTGCCTGATTATGGATCTCGACTACTTCAAGAAGGTCAACGACGAGCACGGCCACGAGGCGGGTGATCGGGTGCTCATTGCAGCCGCCGAGAGCATTCGCCAGATCGCCAGCGACGGTGACCTGTTCGTTCGAGTGGGAGGTGACGAGTTCGCCTTGTTCACATTGGTGTCGTCGGAAGACGAATTCTCGGTGATTGCGGAGAGGCTGAGAGCGGCAGTCGAGGAGGCGAACACCGAGCCGCCGGTCACGGTGAGCGTCGGTGGAGCGCTGCGAGACCCGAGCACCTCACTAAGGATTGAGGATCTGATGCAGGCGGCCGACCGCGAGCTCTACGCCGCGAAGATCGGGGGTCGCAACGCGGTGAGGATCGTCGGGGCTCAGGTCTGAGTCGGCCCGGTCTGCGCTGGGTCGGTCGGCTCGGGCAGCGGGATCAGACCCATGGTGCTCGCCGCGACAGCAGACAGCGCCTCGATCCAGGCGCGGTTCAGTGATGGCTCACGGCCACCGAAGAAGCGAAACTGCAAGGGAATGGATGCATCCATCCAGATCGACATGCGCCCGCTGCCGTGTGACGTGGGGTAGTCCCACGTAAACGTGAAGCTCTCGCGCCGACGTAGTTTGGTCACGATGACCACACGCAGGTGGGCGAGGAGGCGGTCGTCAAACTCGAACTCGGCATCCTGTGACCCGTAGATCAATTTTCCCATGTGACATCTCTCCGCCCATTGCCCTCGTCGGTCACACGATCCTACGTGCCGTTTGAC
>JANOED010000083.1:0-33472 GCA_031413035.1 Leifsonia sp.
CAGTCGGTCAACACCACCGACTCGGCGGTGCGTCTCACCCACATCCCGACCGGCACGGTCGTGTCGATGCAGAACGAAAAGAGCCAGATCCAGAACCGCGCCGCGGCCCTCCGGGTGCTTCAGTCACGACTCCTGATTCTCGAAAAGGAGAAAGAGGCCGCCACGAAGAAGGAGCTGGCCGGGATCATCACCGCGAGTTGGGGCGACCAGATGCGCTCCTACGTTCTCGCGCCGTACCAGATGGTCAAAGACCTTCGTACTGAGTACGAGGAAGGCAACCCTTCCAAGGTTTTTGACGGAGATCTCGACGGCTTCATCGCTGCGGGAATCAAGTGGCGCAAACGCGCGGTCGAGTAGCCTGCACGATCCACTCTGCGACGATCAGGTTGGGCACCCAACACAGAAACGGCACGATCGCGTAGGCCTGCACGAACGCAGCGCCCGGATCCGAACCGAAGGCGATGAACACCACCATGAGGATCGGGACCCACAAGCGCAACGTTACGGCGGCGTAGGTCAGGGCGAACGTGCGCGTCATCCACTCCCGATGCGCTCGAACGTCACGCCGCAGAATGGCACGCAAGCCCAGCAGGGCGAATGTTGCCCAGAGAACACCCATCGTGGCGAAGCCCAGCGCGCCGACGAACCCCGCGCTGGTGAGCGGTGAAATCACCACTCCCGCGATCGCCGCGATAACGATCGCACCGACGGAGATCGATCCGAGCACCCGATGCACGCGCGGGAAGCGTTCGCGCAGCCCACGCGCGAACTGTAACGGGCCGATGAGGAGGGCGACGGCACCGAACACAACGTGACCGTAGAACGTGAGCACGATCGGTAGGGGCTGGTCGGCGTATGTCGCGGCGACGCCCACACCGTTGGCTGCAAGATCGCGCAGCGCGCCCGTCAGGTACGGGGTGACCGCCATGATCACAAGGGCGACGGCGCTGAGGGCGATCCACCCCCAGCCGATTCGTGAGCCAACGCCGGGGGACGGTCGGGACGTTAAACCGGAGGGGGCGACAGGTGTGGTTGTGGTGGTGGTCATGGTTTCGACAGTAGGGACGAGCGCTCTGGCGCACACGGGGGAATTCCCCCCGAATGCAAGCTGATATCGTCGTGATTCGTCACTCCGACGGTCTGATCACAAGGCAGGATCACATGGCGCAAACGCAGGGCGTATCGCTCACCGACGACCAGCCGTTCGATCGCCGGGCACTCGTGTGGTCAGTACTTCGCGTTATTTTCACGGGTGTCGGGATGCTCGTCTTCTACTTTCTGTTGCCGTTCACTCAGGTAACACCCCTTGAATCCATCGCCAGGGTGGTGGTCGGGGTGGTGATCTTGGTGGCCGGCGTGTGGATTCAGTTGCGATCGATCATGAAGTCCAGGCGACCCCGGTTGCGCGCTCTCGAGTCTGTGGGCCTCTCCTTCTGGCTCTTAGTTCTCGTGTTCGCGACCATCTACATGTCGCTGTCAGCGGCCCTGCCCCTCAGCTTCAGTGAGCAGCTCAACCAAGTGGGGGCCCTGTACTACGCCGTGTCTATCCTTTCGACCGTGGGCTTCGGCGACATCAGCGCGGTCTCTGACGTTGCTCGGCTCGTTGTCGTAGTGCAGATGCTTCTCGGCCTTGTGCTGCTGGGCGCGGGTGTTGGGCTCTTCACTCGTACTGGCGAGAGGGCTGCGGCGGCAAAGAAGCTGTGAATCTCTGGCTCCGGTATGTCGCTGCGAGCCCATCGAACTGCGGTACTTAGGCTGACACCGTCATGATTCGCTTCGACTCCGTCACCAAGGCATATCCCGCTACGACTCGTCCTGCGCTCAACAGTGTGAGCCTCGAAATACTCAAGGGCGAGTTCGTGTTTCTCGTCGGCGCGTCAGGCTCTGGCAAGTCGAGCTTTCTGCGCCTGATCCTCCGCGAGGAGACCCCCTCCAAGGGCTCAGTGCACGTGCTCGGCCAGCACCTCAACACCCTGGCCAGCCGAAAGGTGCCCTACTTCCGTCGCAGCCTCGGCGTGGTCTTTCAAGACTTTCGCCTGTTGCCCAACAAGACCGTTTTCGACAATGTCGCGTTCACCCTCCAAGTGATCGGCAAGAGCCGTGGGTTCATTCAGGAAGCGGTTCCGGATGCGCTCAAGATGGTGGGTCTAGCCGGCAAGTCGAATCGCTTCCCGCACGAACTTTCCGGTGGTGAACAACAGCGCGTGGCCATCGCCCGTGCCGTCGTCAACAAGCCGGCGATCCTGCTCGCCGACGAGCCGACGGGTAACCTCGACCCCGCGACATCCGCCGGGATCATGACGCTACTCGAGCGCATCAATCTGGGCGGCACCACCGTCATCATGGCTACCCACGACGCGGGCATCGTTGACCAGATGAAACGTCGGGTCATCGAGCTGATCTCCGGCCAGATTGTTCGCGACGAACGGCGCGGTGGGTACCAGACGCAAGCCGTTCCCGTGCAGGTTTTCGGTCGCGAAGCCTATGAGGTGGCACCGTGAGGGTCGGCCTGATTCTGGGCGAGGTGGGCAGCGGACTTCGACGCAATGTGTCGATGGTCATCTCGGTGATCCTTGTTACCTTCATCTCGCTTACCTTCGTCGGTGCCGCGATTCTGCTGCAGATGCAGATCGGCAATATGAAGGGCTACTGGTATGACCGTGCTCAGGTCGCCGTCTACATGTGTACCGAGCTCGACACGACCGGAACTTGTACCCAAACCGCGGCGACGCAGGCTCAGATCGACGCAGTTGAAGATCAGCTCAACTCGCCCGCACTGGCGCCGTACATCAAGAAATACGAATTCGAGACCCACCAGCAGGCCTACGACAACTTTCAGGCGCAGCTGAGCGACAACCCGATCGCGAGTTTCGTTACGCCCGAGACGCTCAACGAGAGCTTCCGGGTAAATCTCGTGGACCCGACGGATGCCGACATTCTCATCGAGAGTCTCTCCGGCAGCCCGGGCGTGCAGGAGGTGGCCGACCAGCGCGGCTACCTCGACCGGATCTTCGCTGTGCTCAACGCTGCGAGTTACACGGCCATTGGAGTCGCGGTGTTGATGCTCGTCGCAGCAGTACTGCTCATCGCCACGACCATCAGGTTAAGCGCCTTCTCACGGAGGCGCGAGCTCGGCATCATGCGACTTGTCGGTGCCTCAAACCGGTTCATCCAGACCCCCTTCATTCTTGAGGGCGTTTTTGCCGCGCTGATCGGCTCGGTGCTCGCCGGGGTGTCAATAGTCGCGATCGTGCAGTTCTTCGTGCAGGGGTACCTCACCACGGCGCTGCAGTCCACGACCGCCCTCGTGGGACTCGGCGATGCGCTACTCGTGGTGCCGATACTCATCGCGGTGGGGGCTGCTCTTGCGGCGGCATCCGCGGGCGTTGCGATCAGCCGCTACCTCAAGGTCTAGCACTTCGCGCGTCGCAAGGCGTTAGTATGGTGGGCTGCCCAACCGGGCACGCCACTAACGGAGAGAAACCATGCCCAGGGAACGCGGCCAGAAGGTTGTTGCCAGCAACCGCAAGGCGCGCCACGACTACACCATTGAAGACACCTTCGAGGCCGGATTGGTCTTGACGGGTACCGAGGTCAAGTCGTTGCGCGCGGGTCGGGCGAGCCTTGTGGACGGCTACGGCTTCATCGAGGGTGGTGAGGCCTGGCTCGACGCTGTGCACATTCCCGAGTTCAACCAGGGGTCGTGGAACAACCACCCACCGCGCCGCAAGCGCAAGATGTTGCTGCACAAGTCGCAGATTCTCAAGATCCACAACAAGGTCAAAGAGGGCGGATACACGCTGGTTCCGCTGTCGATCTACTTCAGCGACGGCAACGCGAAGGTAGAGCTTGCCATCGCGAAGGGCAAGAAGGAGTACGACAAACGCCAGACCCTGCGCGAGCGGCAAGACAAACGCGAGGCCGATCGCGCGATGTCGACGCGCAAGAACCTCAACGAGTAGTCGCCGGAAGTCGCCCTAGCTGGCGATGAAGCGAGCATCCACGACGGATGCCACGGCAATCTCCTCGGGCTTGAGCGCGAGTGTTGGCGCGCCCCCGCCGTCGAACGCCTGCATCTTCATGGCGGCACGCATCATCGGGGCCGGGGCTGCGCCGCCAGCGGACGGATCCCCGAGCATTCCCGGGTCAGCGAGGGCGATTGCGGTGACGCTGCCGAGCCCGATCGACTGGGCGTACACGGTGGCCTTGGCCACGGCATCCTTCACCGCCCGCGAACGCACCTCGGTTGTTACGGATGTGCGCGTGGCATCAGTGAGGTCCCAGCTGATCGAACCGATGGTCACTAATTCGATCGCGGCCACCGCCTCCACCCAGCGCGAGAGAGCATCGAAGTCGAGAAATTTGGCGGAAAAATCGACAGCCGCGTGGAAGACGAGAGGAAGCTGCTTGCCCTCGTTGTTCCACGGACGATCTGACCAGACGCGAACACTATCTGACGACCACCAGGTGATGGGCCCGGTTTGCTTGTCGAAGAGCGTCTCGATTGAGGTGCGAACGGCATCCGAAGCGCTGACGGCGCTCGCGAAGACGGCGTCGCGCTTCGGGCCATCGACCTGAATCGATGCGCGCACCGTGGCACGCTCGGCCGGATACCACGCCGAGTGTTCCCCCTGAACGGTAATGATCGTGTCTGCCATGACTCGATACTGTCACGCACACCCGAGATGGTGGCGACCGAATAAGCGGAGTACACTAGAAGGCTGCCAGCACCTCAGGGTGACAAGCGGCTTGATAACTCCACAGCGCGATAGCGACCTGCACCTCCACGGTGTACAGCATGGGGATGATCGGTTTCGACATTGCCTGCAAAACTACGAGAAGCGGGTCGAGGATGCAGAGTTATCTCGTAAACGATCTCTGCAAACAATAAGTGCCAATGTTAAGCGCACTGACCTCGCTCTTGCTGCCTAGCAGCAACTAGCACCTAAGGTCCGTCAGCCCGGGGATGCTCTCTACCCGGTTCCTGGCGTTATCTAGAGAGATTGCTGCGTGCCTGCGTCTCAGGGCCACGCGGGACTTCAACTGAGGCTGGGCTCGTTAACCTGGATGCTCGTGGCAAAGGTTAGAGCCGAGTAGAACGCTTGCACGAGCTACACCCGTAGAAGGCGTGGAATTACAGCAGTGGACGGGGGTTCAATTCCCCCCATCTCCACCACGTGCCTAAACGCACAGGGTCGCTATCGCGTTGTTGAGCACGGCTCCTAGCGTGCTGCTCCCGCGAGCGAGCCGACGGACTTGACGCCGTCTTCATAGATCAGACAGAGGATCTCTCGGTCGCCGCTCTCCCAGCTTCCCACCGTGGGGAAGTAATACGAGAAGTTGAGAACTGATTCCTCGTAGCTCAAGCCCACGAAGGTGTTGAACTCGGCCAGGCACCCGGCATCGGCTTCAGCGAAGATCGCATCCTCGCCAGGGTACAGACCGTCGTTCATGATGATTGAGGCGTATGCCTCACTGTCGTGCGGCTCAGAGCAGGCGATGGTGGGCACGGTGCTGACCTCGCCTTCGACGTTGCCGTCGTTGAGGCAGTCACCCACGGCGATGGCAAACGCGTCGGTCTCGACACCGTCTGCAGGGTCAGTTGTCGGGTCGTTGGCGGTAATGTTGCCGATCAGGCTGCAGCCGGCCAGTGCGACGCTTGCGACTCCGATCGTGAGAACGGCAAGGGTGCGCCCCAAGGCGCTAGTCGACGAGGTACTCATCGGTACAGACTAGCGAAACCCTCACTTCTGGGCCAACAGCGCGATCACCGCGTCATGGAGCACGCCGTTCGTGGCCAGAGCGTTGCCCTCCCACGGTCCGGGCGTGCCGTCGACCGAGGTGAACCGTCCGCCGGCTTCTTCGATGATCGGAATCAACGCGGCCATGTCGTACGGCTGGAGGTCGAACTCCCCAACGATGTCGAGTGCACCCTCGGCAAGCAGCATGAACGACCACATGTCGCCGATCGCCCGGGACCGCCAGACCGCGCGGGAGAGCCCGACGACATCGTCGAGGCGCCCTTCGTCGTCCCAGCCCTTGAGGCTGTTATAGCTCAGGGAGGCGTCGGCCAGACTGGCGACAGCGCTCACCTGGATTCGGTGCGGCTCGCGCCCCGAGTCCTGTGCCCACGCGCCGTGGCCCGTGGCCGCCCACCAGCGTTTGCCCAACGCCGGGGAACTCACGACGCCGACCACGGGGATCCCATCGATGGCCAGCGCGATGAGCGTTCCCCAGATGGGGACCCCGCGGAGGAAGTTCGCGGTGCCGTCTATCGGGTCGATGATCCACTGCCGCGATCCGGAGCCTTGCGCGCCGTACTCCTCGCCGAGAATCGAGTCTCCCGGGCGGGCGGCCTCGATTCCGGCACGGATGCTGCGCTCGACTGCTTGGTCGGCGTCAGTGACCGGGGTTCGGTCGGGCTTAGTCGTGACCACGAGGTCGAGGGCCTGAAACCGGTCGAGCGAGATGAGGTCGGCGTCGGCAGCGAGGGCGAGCGCGAGGGCGAGGTCGTCGGCGCGCGAGTGGTTGGTCTGCGAGTACTCGGTCACGAACCCAGCGTAGTGATCAGGCGCTGGAAGGAATCGAGACGCAAGCGCCCTACCTCGCCGAGCGCGCCGGCCCCGACCTGCTCGATGATCGCGCAGTCCGGAGAGTCGGGCAGGTGGGTGCAGCCGCGCGGGCAGCTTTCAGCAATCTCCGCGAGATCGGTGAACGATTTCAGGATGCTCGCCGGATCGACGTGGCCGAGCCCGAACGACCTGACGCCCGGAGTGTCGACGATCCACCCGGAGCCGATCCGGTACGAGATCGTCGACGATGACGTGTGTCGACCTCGGCCGGTCACGTCGTTGACGCGGCCGATCGCGCGGTTCGCGTCTGGCACGAGCGCGTTGACCAGCGTCGATTTGCCCACGCCCGAGTGGCCGACCGCGACTGTGGTGTGCCCCTGCAGAGCCTCCCGGATTTCTTCCAACGGAAAGTTATCTGAGCGGCTGCGAAACACAGTGAAGTCGAGTCCGGCGAAGTTCGCCAGAAACTCACTGGGATCGGCGAGATCGGTCTTGGTGATGCACAGCAGGGGTGTGATGCCGGCGTCGAACGCAGCGACGAGATACCGGTCGACAAGCCGCGGGCGCGGTTCCGGGTCCTTCGCGGCAACGACGATGAGCATCTGGTCGGCGTTCGCTACGATGATCCGCTCGACGGCATCCGTATCGTCGCCGCTGCGTCGCAGAAGGGTAGTTCGGGGCTGAATTCGTACGATCCGCGCCAGCGACCCTTCTTCTCCCGAGACGTCACCGACGAGGTCGACCCAGTCGCCAGTGACGACAGAGACCTTGGTGTCGCCTGCCTTGTCGAGCGACGTCTTGCCCAGTTCACGGGCCTTGGTCGCCACTATCTGCCGCTCGCCGGGCGTGTTTTCATCGACCCACACGCCGTATCGGCCGCGGTCGACGCTGAACACCCGCCCACTGACGGCGTCCGCGTGCTCGGGTCGGTTCTTGCTTCGCGGCTTGTTTGCTTTGGGGTTGGGCCTAACCCGGGCGGCCGACTCGTCGTACTCCGCGTAGTCGCGGTCGTCGTCATCCGGGGTAAGCCAGCTCACGTTAGAGAATTCCTGGGCGCGCGGGCGAAGGGTCGGCGAGCATGCCGGCCCACAATTCAGTGAACTGGGGGAGTGTCTTCGAGGTAGTGGCGATATCGTCGACCTCAACCCCCTCGACGGCCAGACCGATGATCGCGCCCGCGGTCGCCATGCGGTGATCTTCGTAGCTGCGCCACAGACCGCCGTGCAGTGGGCGTGGGTCGATCTCTAGGCCGTCATCGAGTTCGACGACAGCCCCGCCAAGCCCGTTGATCTCCGCTGTGAGGGCGGCAAGACGATCGGTCTCGTGACCGCGCAAGTGGCCGATGCCGGTGATTCGACTCGGTGAACTCGCGAGGGCGGCTAGGGCAACCAGCGCGGGTGCAAGTTCGCCGCCGGTACTCAGGTCGAGCTCGACTCCCGTGATCGCCGATCCGGCCGACACGGTGAGCGACGACCCCTCGCGGGCGACGGTGGCCCCGAACAGCGGGAGGAGGTGCTCGAGGTCGGCCCCGACCTGTGTGGTCGAGGTGGGCCACCCGCTGATGGTCACCTGCCCACCGGCGACAAGCGCAGCGACCATGAACGGCGCGGCGTTCGAGAGGTCGGGCTCGATTGTGATGTCGGTTCCGGCGATCCGAGACGGGGGTACGAGCCACACCCCGGGCTCTGGGCCCGAGACAGTGACCCCGCGCGCGGCTAGGCACGCGATGGTCATCTCGATGTGGGGCATACTCGGCAACCGATCGCCGGTGTGGCGCAACCGCAGACCTTGGGTGAAGCGAGGGGCCGCCAGTAAGAGCCCAGACACAAACTGGCTTGACTCGGAGGCATCAATCTCGAGACTGCCCCCGGTCACCTCGCCCGTGCCGTAGAGGCTGAAAGGCAGGGCGCCGCGGCCGTCATCGTTGACGTCGACCCCCAGCGCGCGAAGGGAGTCGATCGTTGTGCGCATCGGCCTGCGCCGAGCACCGGCGTCGCCATCGAAGGCGACAGGGCCAAGCGCGAGAGCGGCAACCGGCGGCAAGAACCGCATCACGGTTCCGGCGAGTCCACAATCGATCGACGTACCGCCCTCAAGCGCCGCCGGAGTCACGATCCAATCGCCGCCGAACGGGCTGTCGGTCTCGACGTCAACGATTGACACCCCGAGGGAGCGGAGCGCCTCAACCATCAGTAGCGTGTCACGCGAGCGTAGGGGGGCGCGCAACAGTGAGGGCGCGTCCGCAAGTGCAGCGAGCACGAGTTCGCGGTTCGTCAGGCTCTTCGATCCGGGCAGGCTAAGCGTGGCGGCTAGGGGCCGGGATGCCACGGGGGCGCGCCACGGGCCGGGTTCGGACGTGGCATCCCGCTGGTCTTCCCCGTAGGGACTGAACTCGGGGCCGGAATACCTGAATACCTGCATCGGTTACCAGAGTATCGGTTCGTTTGAGACTGTCGGAGGGAGTGGGCGCTGTGACCATGTTGTTGGCTGTTCGAGATCAGGGCACACCTAACTTGACAGTGTCCGTCGATCTAGACTGGTCCCTGATGGATACCGACGACGAACTCGCGACTTCGCCAGCTGACAGGCGGGGTCTCTTCGAGGAACAGGCACTGCCCTTCATGGACCAGCTCTACGCTGCGGCCATGCGCATGACCCGCAACCCTGCAGACGCCGCTGATCTCGTGCAGGAGACCTACGTCAAAGCGTTTCAGGCCTTCGGCCAGTTTCAGCAGGGCACCAATCTGAAGGCTTGGTTGTACCGCATCCAGACCAACACCTTCATCAATATCTACCGCAAGAATCAGCGAAATCCCTATCAGGGAACGATCGATGACCTTGAGGACTGGCAACTCGGCGGGGCCGAGTCGATGACCCAGTCCCTGTCGACCCGTTCCGCAGAAGCGGAAGCCATCGACCATCTGCCCGACAGTGCAGTCAAAGACGCGCTTCAAGCGATCCCGGAAGACTTCAGGCTCGCGGTCTATTTTGCCGATGTCGAAGGCTTCTCGTACCAAGAGATCGCCGACATCATGAAGACTCCCGTCGGCACCGTCATGAGTCGGCTGCACCGCGGCAGACGCATGCTTCGTGACATGCTCGCCGACTACGCGCGCGACCGCGGGATCGCCGTCCCACCCACCACCAGGAGCACGACATGACCGATTGCGGCTGCGAAAAGGCCAAGGCAGAGTTGGAGGAGTACCTCCACCGAGAGCTCAACGATGAGGACTTCAATGACATCACCGAGCACCTCGAGCACTGCGAGGACTGCTCAGGTGAGCACCTTGTCGGGCTTACTCTGACTCACAAGGTGCAGCAGGCGTGCAAGGAGACTGCGCCAGACGATCTGCGTGCTGCAGTTCTAGCGCGCCTCGAGAACGCATAATTTTCGAGTGACGACTCTGCTCAACATCATCTGGCTCGTATTCTCGGGCTTCTGGCTTTTCCTTGGATACATGCTTGCGGGCATCATCTGCTGCATCCTCATAATCACGATCCCGTGGGGCATCGCGTCGTTCCGCATGGCCAACTACGTGCTCTGGCCCTTCGGTCGGCAGGTGGTTCAGAAGCCGACCGCCGGGGTGCTCTCGTTTCTCGGCAACGTGATCTGGTTCATCTTCGCTGGGTGGTGGCTTGCCATTGGACACATCGTCTCAGGCATCGCTCTCGCGATCACAATCATCGGAATTCCGCTCGCGCTCGCCGACTTCAAGATGATTCCGATCTCTCTAGCACCCCTAGGCAAGGAGATCGTGCCAACTGGCGGCAGCACGATCGTGCCGCCTCAAGCCTCGCCGGGCAGTTCGGTCGTACCGAGCTAGAGCGTAAGGGCCTTTTCGATCAGGTCGGCCTGCTCTTCGGCGCTGCGCTTCGATGATCCGGTGGCGGGTGACGCGGACGCCGAACGCGACGCTACCTTGATCGTGCGGCCTTCGAGGTGCTTGACCAGCTCGAGGCAGATGAACGGCCAGGCACCTTGGTTCTCGGGCTCGTCTTGCGTCCACACGATGTCGGCATTCGGGTACTGCTCAAGTACCGCGTTAATCTCCGCGATCGGCATCGGATAGTACTGTTCCATGCGCACGACAGCGATGGGAGCTTGCTCGCGCTTCTCGAGCTCGGCGATGATGTCGTAGTAGATCTTGCCCGACGTGAGCACCACTCTCTTGACTGCGGCCTTGTCGGTCACCCGCTGATCGTCGAGCACGGGCTCGAACCGGCCATGGGTGAAGTCGGAGACCTCGCTCGTCGCGCCTCGCAGTCGCAGCATCGCCTTCGGGGTGAAGACAATCAGGGGGCGGCGCGGCCGCGCGTAGGCCTGGCGGCGTAGTAGATGGAAATACGACGCTGGGGTCGAGGGGCGTGCAACTGTCATGTTGTTCTCTGCGCAGAGCTGCAAATATCGCTCGATGCGAGCGGACGAGTGATCGGGCCCCTGGCCCTCATAGCCGTGGGGCAAGAGCAGCACAACGCTGGAGCGCTGGCCCCACTTCTGCTCGGCGCTAGAGATGAACTCGTCGATAACGGTCTGGGCGCCGTTGGCAAAGTCGCCGAACTGGGCTTCCCAGAGCACAAGCGCGTCGGCGCGTTCGACTGAGTAACCGTACTCGAAGCCCATCGCCGCGTACTCGCTGAGCAGGGAGTCGTAGATCCACAGCCGCGCCTGGTTTTCGGCGAGGTTAGCCAGCGGCAACCACTCTTGACCGTTCTCGCGATCGTGGAAGACGGCGTGGCGCTGAACGAAGGTACCGCGCCGAGTGTCCTGTCCTGCCATACGCACGGGGGTACCCTCAAGCAGCACGGAACCGAGCGCGAGCAACTCGCCGAAACCCCAATCGATCGAGCCGGTACGGCTCATTTCGACTCGCTTCTTGAGCAGAACCTGAAGCTTGGGGTGCACAGTGAATCCAGCGGGGATGTTTTCGTGTGCATCGCCAACCAAGTGGATGACGGCCTCATCGACGCCCGTGGAGTCGGGCTCGCCGACACCGTCTTCCTGCTGCGATGCCGGCTTCTCCAGGTCAGCGACGGCTTGAGCGGTCACGATAGGCATCGAGCCGGTCTGAGCCGCATGGGTCTCGGCGAATGCACGCTCGAGGCTGTCTTGGAAGCTCTGGTGGGCCTCTTCATACTCTTCGGTCGTGATATCTCCACGTCCGACGAGGGCCTCGGTGTACAGGGTTCGCACGGAGCGCTTTGCCTCGATGAGGTTGTACATCAGCGGTTGCGTCATCGACGGGTCGTCGCCTTCATTGTGTCCGCGGCGGCGGTAGCAGATGAGATCGATAACCACGTCGCGGTGGAACCGCTGGCGATAGGCGAACGCGATTTCGGCGACGCGAACGACAGCCTCCGGGTCATCCCCGTTGACGTGGAAGATCGGCGCCTGAATCGTCTTGGCAACATCGGTCGAGTAGGTCGACGTGCGACCCTCGTTCGGCGGAGTCGTGAAGCCGACTTGATTGTTGATGTTGATGTGCACGGTGCCGCCGGTGCGGTAGGCGCGCAATTGCGACATCTGGAGAATCTCGACCACGATTCCCTGACCGGCCATGGCAGCATCTCCGTGCACCATCACGGGAAGCACCGTGAACGATCCGATCGGGCGGCGATCCTGCTTGGCGCGGACGATGCCCTCAAGCACACCGTCGACTGCCTCGAGATGTGAAGGGTTCGCGGCGAGGTAGACCGGAATGGTCTCTCCGTGAGCTGCTGTGAAGGTGCCCTCAGTGCCGAGGTGGTACTTGACGTCTCCCGAGCCCTGAACCGTCTTGGGGTCTTGGGTGCCCTCGAATTCGCGGAAGATCTGCCCGTAGGTCTTGCCAGCGATGTTGGTGAGAACGTTGAGACGACCGCGGTGTGCCATCCCGATCGCGACCTCTTCGAGGTTCGCCTCGGCCGACTTCTGGAGCACTGTGTCGAGCAGGGCAACAAGCGACTCGCCGCCTTCAAGGCTGAAGCGCTTTTGGCCGACGTACTTGGTCTGAAGGAAGGTCTCGAATGCCTCGGCTTCGTTGAGCTTGCCGAGGATTCGCATCTGCATGTCATGGTCGGGCTTGGTGTACTTCTGCTCGACGTGATCTTGGAACCATCGACGCTGCTCGGGGTCCTGGATGTGCATGTATTCAATGCCGATCGTGCGGCAGTACGAGTCGCGGAGTACCCCCAAGATGTCGCGAAGGAGCATCGTGCGCTTGCCGCCGAATCCACCGGTGACGAACTCGCGATCGAGGTCCCAGAACGTCAGCCCGTGGCTAGCGATATCGAGGTCGGGGTGCGAGCGTTGGCGATACTCCAACGGGTCGACGTCGGCCATGAGGTGGCCGCGCACGCGGAATACGTTAATGAGCTCCTGCACTCGCGCTGTCTTGTCGACGTTGTCAGCCAGATCCACCGAGATGTCGGCGGCCCAGTGGATGGGGTCGTAGGGGATACGCAACGCTGCGAAAATGTCGCTGTAGAAGTTGTGTTCGCCAATGAGCCGCTCGTGGATCTTCTTGAGAAACTCGCCCGAACCGGCCCCCTGAATGACCCGATGGTCGTAGGTGCTTGTCAAGGTAATTGTCTTGCCGATCGCGAGCTCGGCCAGCGTACGCGGGCTCGCGCCCTGAAATTCGGCGGGGTACTCGAGGGCGCCCGCGCCCACAATGCAGCCCGCGCCCTTCATGAGCCGAGGCACCGAGTGCTCGGTGCCGATGCCGCCGGGGTTGGTGAGCGAGATCGTGTTGCCTGCGTAGTCGGCCGCGGTCAGCTTGTTCGCCCGGGCGCGCGCGACCACGTCTTCGTAGGCACTCAGGAAATCGCCGAAGCCCATCGTGTCGGCGCGCTTCACACCAGGAACGACGAGCGAACGGGTTCCGTCGGGCTTCGGAATGTCGATTGCGATGCCCAAGTTGACGTGGGCGGGGGTAACGACCGACGGTTTGCCGTCAATCTCGTTGTAGAAGACGTTCTGGCTCGGGAACTCTTTGAGCGTCTGCACAATTGCCCAGGCGATCAGGTGGGTGAACGACACCTTGCCGCCGCGGGCACGTTTGAGGTGGTTGTTGATCACGATCCGGTTGTCGATCATGAGCTTCGCGGGAATCGTGCGAACGCTGGTGGCGGTCGGGACAGTCAGACTCGCGTCCATGTTCGCGGCGAGAGACTTCGTTGCACCCTTGAGAACCGTGATTACCGGTTCGTCGTCTCCGATGGGCTCAGCGTCATCCGTGGGTGCGACTATGGGTGATGTTGCCGGCGCTTCGGCCGGAATCGGCTGCGGCTTTGCCTGAACCGAGGTAGTGCGCGCAACAGGGGTGCTGCCGGTGTTGCCGCCAACGGGTGTGCTTGCGGTTTCGACTGCCGCGGGTGTCGCAGACGGTGTGACGGTCGCGATCACGCCGGTGGGCGTCGGATCGTCGGTGGCGGTGCGATGGTAGTTCTCAAGCACCGGCCACCAGGTGCTGTCGACTAGGTTCTTGTCTTTGAGATAAAGCTCGTACATCTCGTCTACGAGCCACTCGTTAGCTCCGAATTCACCCGAGGAGTCTCCCTCGGGTGCGATTCCGGTCACTTGGCTTGACACAGCCGACCGCCCACTTTCAGTCTCTTATCGACACCGCTTCGGTCATGCTCAATTGCTCACGACACCGATACAACCTTATTGGTATTTTCTGCATGCGGGCTGGCACCTGCCGGGGGACTAGCGTTAAATTCATGCGCTTCTACGAAACAACGCCGATGCATGACCTCACCTACTCCGACGTGTTTCTCGTGCCCGACCGTTCGGCGGTGACCAGCCGGATGGCGGTCTCGCTGGCCCCGGACGACGGCACCGGTGCGACGATTCCGATCGTCTCAGCAAACATGAACTCCGTCACTGGTCCGCGCCTTGCGGCCTCGCTCGCCCGCCGCGGCGGTCTTGGTGTGCTTCCTCAAGACCTGAGCATCGACGACTTGGATGCCGCGATCCGCTGGGTAAAGGGCCAGCCGGTCGCCTTCGACGCAGCAGTCGACCTCGGCCCCAACGACACCGTCGCCTCGGCACTCGCGTTGCTGCCAGCCATCGCCGGACACGGAATCATCGTTCACGATGAGCACGGCCGTTACCTCGGCGCGGTACCCGCCGAGCTGTTGGCGACAGCCCTACCAGACGGGCGACTAGGTGATCTGGTCGGCAGATCCCACGCCACTATCGATGTTGCTGAGCTCACCAGCCCGCGTGCCGGTTTCGACCTGATGGTCGCGTCGAACGTCGAGTTCGCGCCGGTGCTGCGCGACGGCAGGGTGGCCGGTTCCCTCAGCCGCACGTCGGCGTTGCGATCGACTCTCTACGATCCCGCAGTCGACTCGCGCGGGCGATTGCGTGTCGCGGCCGCGCTCGGGATCAATGGCGACGTCGCTGCCAAGGCGCGCGCGATAGTGGACGCTGGTGCAGACGTTCTCGTCATCGATACCGCGCACGGGCACCAAGAGGGCATGGTTCGGGCGATTGCCACTGTTGCCGACCTCGACCTCGGCGTGCCGATCGTCGCAGGAAACGTAGTGACCGCAGCCGGGGTTCGCGATCTCGTTAGCGCGGGCGCGACGATCATCAAGGTGGGGGTTGGCCCGGGCGCAATGTGCACGACACGCATGATGACCGCGGTGGGGCGACCGCAGTTCTCTGCGGTTCTCGAAACTGCAGCGACCGCGGGTGAGCTCGGCGCCCACGTGTGGGCCGACGGCGGCGTGCGGTACCCCAGAGATGTTGCGCTCGCCCTGGCCGCGGGGGCAGCATCCGTGATGATCGGTTCATGGTTTGCCGGCACGATCGAGGCTCCGGGAACCCTCGCCCGTGACACGGAGGGTCGCGCCTACAAGGAGAGCTGGGGCATGGCGTCGACCAAGGCGGTGCAGGAGCGGTTTGGGAAACTTGATGCCTACGAACTCGCACGCAAGACCCTCTTCGCCGAGGGCATTTCGAGTTCACGAATCTACCTCGACCCACTGCGACCATCTGTCGAGGATCTTCTCGACATGATCACCTCGGGCCTGCGTAGCTCGCTCAGTTATGCCGGGGCGACCACGTTGGCGGAGTTCCACGACCGTGCACTCGTTGGAGTGCAGTCAGCTGCGGGGTATGAGGAGGGCAAGGCGCTCCCCGTCTCGTGGTAGGCAATGGGTTGCCACTCAGCCAGCATCCGGTAGCGTTACTCGAATAATGGACGACCCTCCCTCTAGTCGCCGGGCCGGCAGCGCATGAATGAGTTCGTCATGCTCGCTATCGGCCTGTTGCTCACAGTCGGAACCGGGCTCTTCGTCGCATCAGAGTTCGCTCTCGTGAACCTTGAGCGCTCCGACCTAGAGGTGCGACAGGAGCGCGGTGAACGTCGCCTCGGCAGCACGATTGCGGCCCTCAAGATCACGTCGACGCATCTCTCGAGCGCGCAACTTGGCATCACGCTGACTACTCTGTTGGCCGGGTACACGCTTGAGCCCGCGTTCTCAAGCTGGCTCGCAATTCCGCTCGCTGCGCTGGGGCTTGCCGAATCCGCCGTACGGATCATTGCAACGATTCTGGCTGTCACTCTTGCGACGTTGCTGTCGATGATCATCGGCGAGCTTGTTCCCAAGAACTTCGCTCTCGCCTTGCCGCGGGCGACGGCCAAGGTCGTCATCCCGTTCCAGACGGTATTCACTGCCGTCTTCAGGCCTGCAATTGCCTTGCTCAACAACACCGCCAATGCGGTTTTGCGTTTCATCGGCATCGAACCGCGGGAGGAGTTGTCGGGGGCTCGAACGGCCGAGGAGCTTGCTTCCCTCGTGCGACGCTCGGCGAAAGAGGGAAGCCTTGACCGCGACACGGCGACTCTGCTCGCGCGAACCCTCGCGTTTGCCGACCACACCGCACAAGACGTCATGACTCCGCGGCCCCGCGTGGCGAGCATCGGGCGAACCGACAGCGCCAACGAGGTCATCGATCTCGCTCGCCGCACGGGGTTCTCTCGGTTCCCGGTGATCGATGACGGAATTGACGACGTTGTAGGTATTGTCCACGTCAAGCAGGCGGTGGCAGTGCCGCGGGAGAAGCGCGCCGAGGTGCCCGCATCCGCCCTGCAGTCGGATGCCCTCCGCGTCCCCGAGACGATGAAGCTCGATTCCCTCCTCTCCGAACTCCGCGGCCGGGGCTATCAAATGGCCATCGTCGTCGATGAGTACGGGGGCACCGCCGGGGTCGCAACCCTTGAGGATCTTGTCGAGGAGCTCGTCGGCGAAGTCAGCGATGAGCACGACCGTACAAAGGCCGACGTCGTACGCTCACGGGACTGGTTTACATTCCCCGGCATCCTTCGACCCGATGAACTCCTCGAACGCACGGGGGTCGCGGTTCCCGAGGAAGGCCCCTACGAAACAGTCGCTGGCTGGCTCATGAGCGAACTCGGCAGGTTGCCGGTTGTCGGGGACAGCGTCGACATCGAACTCGGCAGGTTCAGCATCGAACGACTCGATGGTCGCCGGATTGACCGGGTGCGGTTCACGCCGCACCCCGCGCCCGAGGCAGGCGAGCGCTGATGGACTGGTGGGGCATCGCCTGGCTCTTCGTGCTGTTGGCCATCAACGCGTTCTTTGTTGGGGCTGAGTTCGCCGTCATCTCGGCTCGCCGCTCGCAGATCGAGCCGCTGGCCGAGGCCGGGTCGCGCGCGGCGAAGACAACTCTGTGGGCGATGGAGCACGCGACCCTCATGCTGGCCGCGTGCCAGCTGGGCATCACCGTGTGTTCGCTGTTGATCCTGAATGTATCCGAGCCCGCAATCCACCACCTGCTCGAGATTCCGCTTGCACTCACCGGGTGGTCAGAGGAAGTCATCTCCACGATCGCCTTCATCATCGCCCTGATACTGGTTTCGTTCTTGCACGTTGTGTTTGGGGAGATGGTTCCCAAGAACATCAGTTTCTCGGTTCCCGATCGCGCCGCGCTCCTCCTCGCCCCACCGCTGGTATTTCTGGCTCGAGCGATCAGCCCCCTGATTGTCGCCCTCAACGCGATCGCGAACGGCATTCTTCGGCTGTTCGGGGTCACTCCAAAGAACGAGGCGACCAGTGTCTACACGCTCGATGAGGTCGCAACGATTGTCGCCCAGTCGACACGGGAGGGCATCCTCACCGATGCTGGCGGCACGCTCACCGCGGCATTCGAGTTCACCTCCAAGAAGGTGCAAGACATCGCGGTCTCAATGGCCGATCTGGTGACCCTGCCCGAGGATGCCACGCCCGAAGACGTCGAGCGCGCCGTCGCGCAGCGTGGCTTCTCGCGCTACATCCTGGTGGACGAGGAGGGCGAGCCGACCGGCTATCTACACCTCAAGGACGTGATCGACCTCGATGATGCTGACGAGTTCACGGAGCCAGTGCCGCCCAAGCGGATTCGACAACTCATTTCCATCTTCCGTGGCACGGATCTTGAAGACGCCTTGGCGACCATGCGTCGATCGGGGGTGCACGTCGCCCGCGCATTCGACGAGAACGGCTCAACGAAGGGAGTGCTCTTTCTCGAGGACATCATCGAAGAGCTCGTCGGCGAGGTGCAGGACGCGACCCAGCGCCGCTAGCGCGTTGGGTAGGGCGCCCGCAGATACTGCGGGGGAACATAGTCGACGGTGACGCCGAGTTCAGCGGCGGCGCGCAACGGAAAGTGCGGATCACGGAGAAACTCCCGAGCCATCATCACGGCATCTGCCTGGCCGGATGCCACGATCTCCTCGGCGTGCTGCGCTTCAGTGATCATCCCCACCGCGCTCACCGGCAGGTCCGAATCGTGCACGTACTCCGCGAGCGGCACCTGATAGCCCTTCCCTAGTGGAATCTGTACACCGGCGACGAGTCCGCCACTCGAGATGTCGAACAGATCCGCCCCGGCCTCGACTGCCCATCGCGCGACTGTCTTGGTGTCTTCCTTGTTCCACCCGCCGTCGACCCAATCGGTGGCCGAGAACCGCACGAAGAGCGGAACCTCGGCGCCCGCCTCGGCGCGAACTGCCCGAACGACCTCGAGCACGAGCCGTGCTCGATTCTCGAGGCTTCCGCCGTACTCGTCCGTGCGCAGATTCGAGAGCGGCGAGAGGAATTGGTGCAGCAGATAGCCGTGCGCCGCGTGAATCTCCAGCAGCTCAAAGCCTGCATCGATCGCCCGGCGCGCCCCCTGCGCGAAAGCCGCAACAATTGCCGGGAGTTCATCGTCGCGAAGCTCACGTGGCACGCTGTAGCCCTCGAACGCCACCGCTGAGGGGGCGACCGTTTGCCACCCGCCGTCGCTGAGCGGGACTGTGCCTCGCTCGGCCGCCCAGGGGCGCCACGTGGAGGCTTTGCGACCGGCATGCGCCAGTTGCATTGCCGGAATGGCGCCCTGGGACCGGATGAACGAGGCGATCGGCGCCCAGGCATCCCGCTGCGCGTCGTTCCAGATGCCGACGTCGTGCGGGGTGATGCGACCGTCCGCAGTTACTGCGGTCGCCTCGGCCATCACGACCCCGGCGCCGCCGACCGCAAAAGAGCCGAGGTGGGCGAGATGCCATGCCGTGGGCATACCATCTTCGAGTTCGGCCGAGTACTGGCACATGGGCGCGACCCACAGACGGTTACGTGCGGTCAGGCCGCGCAGTTGCATCGGGGAGAAGAGGGCGCTCATGCGGAAAGGCTCCTGAGAAAGGTGTCGAGCGCGGCAACGCCGGTGAAGTGATGGGAGGTGATACCGAGAGTGCTCGCAGCGTCGGTGTTGACGGACTTATTGTCGATAAAGACCATGTCGGCCGGAGTTATTCCCAGCTCACGAGCAACCTCGAGGTAGATCGCGGGGTCTGGCTTGATTGAGTCCATTTCGGCGCTGACGAAGACGCGCTCGAAGTAGCGTCCCATCGGCGAGAAGCGAAAGCCGCTGGCAAAGTCGAAGCCCGCGTTGGAGAGGATCGCCAGACGCGTGCCCCCTTGACTTAGCTCTTCAATGAGCCTCAGCGTGCCCGGCTCGATGCTCCACCAACTACGGAAGTCGGCGACCCAAAGCGCGTGCACCGTTGCCGCGTCCCACTGGGCTCCGGTGTCTGCCGCGACCAGCGCCCAATATGCCGCGGTGCCTATGGTGCCTCGGTCGAGGCCGTCGCGGTGTCGCCAGTAGCTCTGCCAGAAGGGTTCGGGTGAGCATCCGGAGATCTCCAGCAACTCATCACGATCACGCTCGGAGGGCGAGCGGGAAATCACCTCGCCGTAGTCGAAGACGACAACACGGTTCGGGATGCTCAGAGCCACACCAACCAAACTATCGTGAGAAGCATGATGGCCTTCACCGAGTGGACCGAGGATGACGCGGCACACCACATCGCGGTGCCCGGCGACCACGACGACAAGTACAGCCGCGGGGTTTTGGGTGTCATCACGGGCTCCGACCAGTACCCGGGAGCCGCTGTTCTCGGGGTGGAAGCGGCGTTGCACACCGGGGTCGGGATGGTCAGGTACCTCGGACCACCGCGGGCTGCGGCTCTCGTGCTTGCTCGACGGCCCGAAGCGGTGACCGTCGACGGCCGGGTGCAGGCTTGGCTCCTCGGCTCAGGAATGGACCCGATCGACCGCGACGTCGAATCGTTGGAGGCGGCGCTGGCTCAGGGCCTTCCCACGATTCTTGACGGTGGTGCACTCGACCTGCACGATCGCACGACCGGGCCGGTGGTGCTCACCCCGCACTACGGCGAACTTGCGCGCTTGCTCGGCGGCGATGCTTCGGCGATCGCTGCCGATCCTGAGCGATTCGCACGGTCGACCGCGGACGACCTCGGAGTCACGGTACTGCTCAAGGGTCACACGACCGTTGTGGCGGGGCCCGGCGTTAATCTTCGAGTGCGGTCGGCGCCGACGTGGCTGGCCACGGCGGGCGCGGGGGACGCGCTCGGCGGCATCCTCGGAGCGCTCGTCGCGACTCACTTCGAGACAGTGGCCGAGGATCCGGGTGAGCTCGCGCGTCTAGCCGCGACTGCAGCGCTCATCCACGGTCTCGCCGCGTCGCGCGCCAGTGTGGGCGGCCCACTCACGATCCTCGGTCTGTGCGCGGCCCTCCCGGCCACCATTGCCGGGATTGTGGGACGAATTAGCCCGCAGTGAAGCGGCTGAGGAACGCCTTGGTGCGATCCTCGCGCGGTGCGCCGAAAACCTGTGCTGGGGTGCCTGCCTCGGCGACTACGCCTTCGTCGAGGAAGACAACTAGGTCGGCGACATCTCGCGCGAATGCCATCTCGTGGGTCGCCATCACGATCGTGGTTCCCTCGACCTTGAGTTCGCGAACCAGATCGAGAACCTCGGTCACCAACTCCGGGTCGAGCGCGCTAGTGATTTCGTCAAGCAGAAGCAGTTCGGGCCCAGTTGCAATGGCGCGGGCGATCGCCGCACGCTGCTGCTGCCCGCCAGACAGTCGATCCGGGTAAGACCGCGCATGCTCGGCGAGTCCGATGCGCTCGAGAAGCGCGAGGCCGCGAGCCTCAGCGGCATCCCGACTCTGACGGAGCACTCGACGCGACGCGAGAGTGACATTGTCGAGCACGCTCAGGTGCGGAAAGAGGTTGTAGTTCTGGAAGACGACACCGATTCGAGCCCGGACGCTGTCGACATTCGTGCGTGGCTCACTAATGTCGACCCCCTGCAACCACACCTGACCATCGTCCACCCGCTCGAGGAGATTGATGGTTCGAAGAAGGGTTGACTTGCCCGACCCGCTCGCACCGATGAGCGCGACCACCTCATGGGCGTCAACGGTGAGATCCACTCCACGCAGAACATCAGCCGCCCCGAATGACTTGTGGATGTTCTCCAGACGCAATACAGGGCCGCTCATACAATGCTTCCGCTCTGCTCGCGAGCGCGAAGCTTGGCGCTGTACCAGTCGCTCAGCCGAATCATCGGGAGCGCTAACAGTACAAACAGCAGGCCGGCGAGAACGTAGGGCGTGAAGTTGAAGAACTTCGCGGTCTCAATCTGTGCCGCGCGAACCGCGTCGATGGCCCCAAGAACCGAGATCAGGCCGACATCCTTCTGCATTGCGATGAAATCGTTCATCAGCGCGGGTGTGACCTTGCGAATTGCCTGGGGGAGGATCACCAGCCTCAGCGACTGACCGTGACTGAGTCCGAGTGATCGAGCCGCAAGACGTTGAGAGGGATGCACTGCCTCGATTCCCGCACGAAAAACCTCAGACACGTAGGCCGAGTAGGTGAGGATGAGCGCGATCGTTCCGAGTACCGCAGCGGGAATTCGAGTGCCGTCAGCGCCCTGGAGTCCGGGGACTCCGTAGCCGACCAGATAGAGCACAATGATTAGGGGCATACCCCGAAAGAGGTCGGTGTACCCGGCAGCGAGTGCCCGCAACGGGAAGAATACCGGGCCGCGCAGGGTGCGGATGATGGCGAGAATCATGGCAACAATCGCGACGCCGATCACCGCGAAGAACAGTACCCGGAGGTTAAGCAGGAAGCCATCCCAGACCCGTGGGAGGGCGGCGACGAAAACCTCCGGGTCGAAGAACGTCTGCTGAACCTGCGACCAGCCTGGGGTGTTGATGATGAAGACCCAGACCGCTAGCGCGAGTAGGAGTGTGCTGGCGACACTGATCAATACCGATCGGATGCTCTGACGACGACGGAAGGCCCGGCGACCCAGCTCGATAGAGCTGGGCTGCCGGGCCTCGTCGTCGCCAGGGTAACTCACCCTCACGAAACTACTGGAACTATTGGAGCACCGGTGCGTCGGCCGCGTTGGCCAGCCACTCCTCGGCGATGGCGGCGAGCGTTCCGTTGTCGCGAAGGGCGTCAACAGCGGCCGTCACAACAGCGGTGAGGGGGCTGTCTTTCGCTAGTACCAGACCGAACTCGTCGCCTGTCTTGCCGTCGGCGATCGGCAGCTGACCAATGATAATGCCGCCGGTCAACTCGACGCCTGTGAGGTAGAACGCCGTGGGGAGGTCGACAACAATCGCATCCACGGTGCCACTCTCGAGGGCGAGCTTGGCGTCATCGTTGGAGTTGAAGGCCTGAGCGCCGGCCGTCGGTGCGATAGCGGATTCGATCGCGTCGAAGCTCGTGGTTCCGGTGGCAGCCCCGATAAGGAGATCCTTTAGGTCTGCGATTGACTCTGCACCTGCGGCAGCGGACGCCTCGGTGGTGATGACTACCTGAGTGGTTTCGTAGTAGGCAGAACTGAAGTCGACGCTCTCCTTGCGCTCATCAGTAATCGAGAATTGCTGCAGGTTGAAGTCGAAGTTCTTCGGACCGGGCGCGATTGCCTCGTCGAAGGTCGTGCGGACCCAGACGACGTCATCGGGCGCGAAGCCGAGTTCGGCAGCAACCGCATAGGCGATTGCGGCCTCGAAGCCCTCTCCAGACTCCGGTGCGTCGTCGATGACCCACGGGTAGTAGGCGGGCTCGCCCGTTCCGATAGTGAGCTTGCCCTCGGTGACGTAGTCGCTCGTGGGCTCGGTGGTGGGTGCGCATGCGGCGAGGCCGAGGGCGAGCGTTGCTGCACTCAGCACCGCGACACCGCGCAGAATTCGGGAGGTTGTGGCCATGTCGGTTCTCCTTCAGGTTGCTGTGGACTTCCATCTTGGCAAAGGATCGCCGCAAAATCGCGAAGGACGACGTTTTGTTACCGGGATACTCTGGTGCCATGACGGCAACTGCGGGGGTTCTGACTCGCGCGTCATCCACGGTTCGACTTATCGCGACCAACCCGATCACGGTGTGGGGCGCGTTCGTACTTGCCCACCTCTGGCTTGGGCTGTTGAACCTATACGCACCCGGGCTGCCCTTGGGCGACGTCACCATCGTGTACAAGTTCTGGATGGAGCAGGGCTTCTACGGCAATCAATGGGTGGGCATCGACACCGTGTGGGTGTATCCGATTGTGGCAATCGTGCCGATGCTCGCGGCGTGGGCGTTCGGCCCCGAGCAGTATGCGGCGACCTGGTTGTCGTTGGTCATGATCCTCAACGCCGTGGCATTCGGGTTTGTCACGGGCTGGGGCCGCTCTCGCGAACGAGTGGGCGTGGCGTGGTGGTGGGTCGCGTTTCTCATCGCTCTGGGGCCAATCGCGTTGGGACGAATCGACTCGATCACAGTGCCGCTGGCGATGATCGCGACTCTGCTCATTGCTCGACGACCTGTCGTCGCCGTCGTGCTGCTCACCATCGCGACCTGGGTTAAGGTCTGGCCTGCTGCGCTGATTGCCTCGGCGCTGATCGCGCTGCGTTCTCGCGGGCGCCTTCTTGTTGCGGCGGCGGCGACTTCGGCCGCAATTCTGCTCGTGGCGCTGGGGCTTGGCAGCGGGGGCAATGCCCTGAGTTTTGTCACCCAGCAGACGGGTCGTGGGCTGCAGATTGAGGCGCCGATCAGCACCTTCTGGCTCTGGCAGGTGGCTGCTGGCACTCCGGATACGTTCGTCTATTACGACCGCCTGATCCTCACGTTCCAGCTTTCCGGTGCGGGAGTGGATGCGACGGCCGCCCTCATGACGCCGGTGCTCGCCCTCGCCGTCGTCGCGATCGCCCTCCTCGGCGTTCGAGCGTCGCGAGCAGGAGTCCCGGCGGCCGAGTTGCTCCCGCCGCTGGCCCTCGCCTTCACGGTCGCCTTGATCGCGTTCAACAAGGTGGGTTCGCCCCAGTTTGTGAGCTGGATTGCGGTTCCCGTTGTTCTGGGTCTGGCGACGCACTCTGCGGGATTCGGGAGGTCGTTTCGCACGCCTGCCATTCTGGCTCTGGTGATCGCTAGCCTCACTCAGGTCATCTACCCGTACCTCTACAACGACCTGCTCGCGACCGAGGTACCCATTCTCATCGTTCTCACGGCGAGAAACGTCTTGCTCTTTGTGCTGTTGGGCTGGGCGGTTCAGGCCTTAGTGACGGCCCACCACGATCCTCAACTGGTCACGGCCGACGACGACGAGTGGCTCGGGTCGGTATGGCCGCTCGAGAACCACCCGCTGACGGAACCTGTGCTGACCGAACCAACAAAGAAGGAGTAGGCCATGCTCGTTGCATTCTCAATTGCGCCCAGCGGGGGCGACGACGGTTCCGACTCGGTTCATGCTGCTGTCGCTGCGGCGGTTCGAGTGGTGCGAAGCTCAGGTTTGCCCAATCACACCGACTCGATGTTCACGACGATCGAGGGGGAATGGGACGAGGTCTTCGACGTCGTTCGGCGCGCGACGGAGGCCGTCGGCCAGTTCGGCACACGAGTCTCGTTGGTACTCAAAGCGGATATTCGCCCCGGCTACTCGGGCGAGCTGACCGGCAAGGTCGAGCGGCTTGAGAGTGCAATCCGGGAGGCCGCGCTCGACTGAGCGCCCGTATCAGAACCCGCGCGGCAGGTCTGACTCGACGAGAATTCCGTCTTCGATTGCACGCTTCCGCAGCGCAACCTTGGTGCCCACGTCGAAACCGGCTACGCGGTATTTCTCGCGGATGCGCTTGAGGTAGCTCTTGGCCGTTTCTTCGCTGATGCTTAGTTGGTAGGCGACCGCTTTCACCGGCTCGCCGCCGCCGTAGAGTGCCATCACACGACGCTCCTGCGCGCTCAACTTGGGAGCCCCGCCGACCTCCCCGGCATTCAGCGCGAGGTCAAGCTCTGCCGAGACAAACGGCTCGCCCTTCGCCGCGGCGCGGATGGCCTCGACGATCATGCTGGCATCCTCGCTCTTGACCAGGTACCCCAGTGCGCCAGCAGCGAGTGCTTCGCGCACGAGGTTCGGCTCGGAATACGTGCTCATGAGAACCACCCTCACGCCCATGGTCTTCAGAGTGTTGATCTTGAGCGAGATCGGAATGTTGTCTTTGAGGTCAACGTCGAGCAGCACAACATCCACGGGGAACTCGGGATGCACCGTCAACTCGGGCCAGGTCGGCACCGCGGCGACCATGTCGATGTCGGATGCCGCGTTGCGAATCCACTCGGTGAGTGCGCCGAGGAGCATCCGGTGGTCGTCTACCAGTGCGAGCCTGATGCGATTCATGTCGGTCACAATGTTTCCTTTGCCTTCGGTGCGTTCCTGCGGTGTGCTGGTGCTACTGGTCTGCCGGGTTGTCGACGATGCACGTGATATCGACGCGAAGACTGGAGTTCTGGGTTGAGTCACTGTACTGCCCGACGCGGGCGATGGCTTCCCACGTTGCCGGGTCGACTCTGTTTCGGGGTGCACCGCTGGTGGTGATCACAATCGGAATTGTGATGGTGTGTGCCGGGCCATCCTCGGTTGCAACCGGCAGCGGACCCAACTGCAGTTCGACGGTGCGCTTTGACGAGGCCTTCACGGATTCGGTTACGAGCAGCCACGCGGTCGAGAGCAGGCCGTCGCGCTGCTGCGGGTCGAGGAGGCCAGCAAGACTGCCCTTGTCGACTAGGGTGACCGATTTGCCGAGCAGGTCGGATTCGGTAATCGCGTGATACAGCCACGTCTCGCGCCGGCCTTCGATCAGATGCAGACGCAGTTCTGTGGCCAAGGATGCCGCTACTGACGCCGTCTTCGGGTCGAGAGGCAGCTTCGTCTTACCGGTCGCCACCGAGTCAAGCAGCTCTTCTGCCGCGAGGTCGAGTCGAGCAAGTTCTTCAGAGGCCATCATTCCGACGGCAAAACGCGGCGCAGATACCGTACTCTGCACGAGCACGCGATCGAGTTCAACTTGCACGAGTCGCCGGAATCCCCTGATGATGACGACGCCGATCACTGCGGGCAACACTGCGAACGCTAGGGTCGTAACCTGCGGTGCAATGGGAGTGACCCCCGGCTGCGCGTTAAGGATCATTGCTCCAGCGAGGGCCACCCCGAGCACGCTGACGGCGATGATCACGTCGCGTGCCCTGCGAAGGGTGATGACAACGAGCAGCGCCATTCCCGCGGTGACGGCCGCGGTCGCGTAGCTGCCGATGTCGTTCAACGGCCAGATCGCGTAGAGGTCAAGCGCCACAGATGCGCCGAGCCCCGCGAGGAAGATGGCGAACATCCAGTCGGGTAACTGGTCGCCAATGATGCGTGCGGTGATGATGGTCGCGATGAGGGTCGCGATGAGCACTGCCCAAGCAATGAGGGCGGGCATGGGGTCGGGGTAGGTGTCCCACAAACTCAGGAACCAGACAAACCCATAGATCGCGCGGAGGCCGACCACCACGAGCGCGCCAATTCCGATGAACCCGGTACCGAGGCTTGCGCGCCGAGGCGTTGCAGCCCGGATGACGCGGCGGGTGGCATCCGCTTCGCGGCGCTGTGAGGGCGCACCGACGATTACTCCGAGGGTGTTCTCTTCCGGAAGGCTCGTCACCGCGGCACCTCCAAAACGACCGTCGTTCCCGACCCCGGCGACGAGAACAGGCGAGCCCGCCCCCCGACCTCCTTGAGTCGACCGACGACCGATTCCTTGAGTCCGAGTCGCGCTGAATCGACGTCGTCAAGCCTGAACCCCACACCGGAGTCAGTGATCATTGCGCGCACCATTGCCTCGTCGTCAGTGATGGTGACGTGGGCCTCGGTGACACCCGAGTGTCTGCGCACGTTCTCGAGGCATTCGGCGAGCGCGAGCAGGAAAGCATCGAGTACATCACTCGGCAGCAGAACTTGGCCAGTTCCGTGCCAGCTAACCTCAAGACCCATGCGGCCGAATCGCTGCTTGACCGACTCAAGTGTTGTTCCCAGCACGGTGTCCTCGACCCCGCCGAGGTTGTACACGCCGGAGGATTGGGGAGTGGGGGTGGCACCGAGCCGCAGTTGTCGCAGGAGTCGGGCGTCATCCGCAGCCTGCTGACGAAGGGACTCGGGAGCCACCCCGACGCCAGAGTGCGCGAGCAGTGTCAACGTCGCCAGAACCGTGTCGTGGAGAAGCCGGGCGCCCTGACGTCGCTGTGCCTCAGTCTCGCTGGCTTGACGCTCGGCCCGATGGGCCCGCCCAATGCTCGCGATTCTCCGTGCCGCTTGGGGGACGCCGGCACTGATCCAGAAGCCGATGATTGTGGCGAGCGTCCAGCCGAGTACGAGCAAGGGCACAGACTGCAGCGGCGAGTGCACCGGCGCCAACACAACGGTGGTAACCCCAGCGACAAGAACGAACGACACCGCCAGTACTACCCGGCGGAGGGAATCCGTGGTGAGCACAACCGCACACGAGGCGAGGGATGCCGCGGCCAGCTGCATCACAGCCGATACCCCTGCCGGTCCCGGTCCACCAGCAGGGACCAGCGCGATGATCACAATCGCGCCAAGTCCGACCCCGACAATCGGAAGTACCCAGCGAAGCGATCGACTTCTACCGAGCCAGAACTGCGCGAAGCCGATGATCGCGTAGAGCAGCAGGCAGATAAGAAGCGTGACCGTATCAACCGCGCCTGGGGTAACCAGACAAACCAGCGAGACGAACGTGAAACTCAGGCCATAGACGCGAGCCGTGCGCTGGAGCAGCCGGTCTCGCTCCTTGGCTATGAGGTCCATGATTCGTCATGTTTCCATATGATGCCCCACAACGGGGGGTGGCTCACCGTGGGGAGCCCAAGTTTCTGGCGGCTAGGCTCGACGCAGAGGGGCAAGCGCTTGCGCGCCACAGAAGTAAAGAAGGTCGTGAGGGGCCGCAGCAGTGGTTGCGGCCCCGCCCCCGCAGCTTCTCGGTTGAGAGCCGGGGTGGATCAGATCGCGGGCAGCGCGCAGTAGTCACTGAAGAAGTCGTAGAGTTCAGCCCGCACCTCGTCGCTGACGGGGACGACGATACGACCCTCCCGCCCGTCATCAGTCGCGACCTGAAGAGGGAAGAACGTTCCGCGGCGATCCTCGGCGACCGCGTGCGGGTCGCAGCGGTTTGGGACGAGCCGCAAGCGCATGAACACTTCGGGTGAGGTGGCGTCGATGGTCACCTGTTCGGCTTGCTCAGTGATTGCCGAGCCCTCGTCGTCGACGAGACCGAACAGTACAGTCCCGAAGACAGTCTGAATCGTGACCGAACCGGGCTCGCCTGTCGGTGACAACTCAAGATCGAGTATCGCTGGCAGGCTCGCCCCGGGTGTCCAGACCAGCCGGTCGGCGGCGGCGATCTGCACCACTGTCGCGATCGACTCGACGAGGCAGTCTTCGGCGCTGATCGCGTCGATCGTTGACACATCCACTAGCGGTAGCCGAGCCTCCCCGGTCGACCCGTCATCGAGAAGGTACTCGACCAGCACCTCGTCGACCAGACTCTCGGGCTCGCAAACGGGCTCGGTGAGCAAGACTCTCAGGTCGCGAGCGGAGCCTGCGGGTATCTGTTGCGCGCGGTCCCACGACGAGGTGGCTACGAAGCGCGTCGATTCGAAGGCTGCGGAGGTCACGGTGAGGGTGGCATCCGATTCGTTCGTGACGCGGATCTCCAGAGCGCGGTCGGCGTAGTCGGAGCGGGTTTGGAAAACGCTGACTGACACTCCGGGTGGCGGGTCCGCGGCGGGCGCAGCCGAAGTACATCCCGCCAGAAGCAGCGCCCCGATGACCACGAGAATCCCGCGCGGCACCGCTAGTACTCCAGAAGCCGAATCAGTTGTGCCCCGACCAGTTCGTCCTCGATAAGGAACCCGTCGTGGCCGAACGGGGAGCAGATGATGTGCGGAACTGATCCGTCGATGTTTGTAGAGACCAGTTCGGCGATCTGCTCTTGATTGGGTACAGGGAAAAGTCGATCGCTGTCGATCGCCAGAACGAGTGTCTTGGCGGTGACTCGCGTCAGCGCCTGTGCAACGCCACCTCGGCCGCGGCCGACGTCGTGTGAACTCATGGCGTCGACCAGGCGCACATAACTGTTCGCATCAAATCGGCGGGTGAACTTGTTGCCGTGGAAGTCGAGGTAGCTCTCTACTGCATACCGTCCGCCGCCACCGAGGGGGCTCAGACCGCTCTGCCAGCTGCGCGCGAAGCGATCGTTCAGCTCGGTAGGCGAGCGGTAGTTGAGCAGTGCCATCCGTCGCGCTAGCGCGAGACCGCGGTGGGGGCCGTCTCCGTCAGCAGCGTCGTAGAAGTCGCCATCTCCGTACGACGGGTCCATCCGGATCGCCTCGAGTTGCACTGAGTTGAGCGCGATCTGGTCTGCGTTCGATAGCGCCGGGGCGGCGAGCACGGCGACGCGGTCTAGGCGCTCGGGGTAGCTGACTGCCCACTCGAGGGACTGCATTCCGCCCATCGAACCCCCGATGACTGCCGCCCACCGATCAATTCCTAGCGCGTCGGTGAGGGCGAGCTGCGCAACAACCTGATCGCGGATCGTGATGAACGGAAACCGCCCGCCCCACTCGTGGCCGTCGGGGGCGTGAGACGCCGGGCCGGTAGTTCCCTGGCAGCCACCCAGCATGTTGGGTGCGACTACGAACCAGCGGTCGGTGTCAAGCGCCTTGCCTGGACCGACGATGTCGCCCCACCATCCTCCGGTTGGATGCCCTGGGCCAGGGTCCCCAGCGACGTGGCTGTCGCCCGTCAGCGCGTGAACGACCAGCACCGCGTTGGACGCGGCCGAGTTGAGGGTGCCGTAGGTCTCGTAGGCGATGCGGACTGACGGCAACTCGCCCCCGCGCTCTAGGGTCATCGCACCAATGGACACGAACTGGCGATCACCTGGATGGTCGCCATCACGCCAGGCACCGGTGGCAGGCGGTTTACCGAGCACCGAGCGCGCGTTGGCCTCGGTGGTGAAGGCCGAGGGAACGGTGTCCTCGGGTGTCTGCCAGTCCATGTCGCCTCAAGTATCGCCGAAATGCGAAGGCGCCCCCGCCATTGTTACAGCGAGGGCGCCTTCGACGGTCGAGCAAAGTCGAGAACGATCCCGACTCTGCTTGATCACCGCGACTTATGCGTTGGCGCTGGCCGCCGCAATGGTGCGAGCGGCCGTGAAGCCGACTTCTAGGTCGGCCTTCAAATCGTTCACATTCTCGATTCCGACCGACAGTCGCACCAAGCCGGGGGTGACACCGGTGGTGAGTTGCTGTTCCGGGGTGAGCTGCGAGTGAGTCGTCGATGCCGGGTGGATAATCAGGCTTCGCACATCGCCAATGTTCGCGAGGTGGCTGAACAACTCGACGTTCTCGACGAGAGCGCGTCCCGCGTCGACGCCCCCCTTGAGCTCGAACGAAAGCACAGCACCGACACCCTTGGGCGAGTACTTGTTGGCGGCCGCGTACCACGGGCTCGATGGCAGACCCGAGTAGTTAACCGAGGCGACATCCGGGTGGTTCTCGAGCCACTCGGCAATGTCTTGTGCATTCTGCACGTGCCGCTCGATGCGCAGGCTGAGCGTCTCGATTCCCTGAATGATCGAGAATGCGCTATCGGGGGAGATGGCCGCACCGGTGTCGCGCAAGAGCTGCACGCGGATCTTGATGACGTAGGCGATCGCATCCCCGAGCACGGTTGTGTAGCTGGCGCCGTGGTAGCTCGGGTCGGGCTCGGTGAGGCCGGGGAACTTGTCGACGTTCTTCGACCAGGCGAACTTGCCGCCATCGACGATGACACCGGCGATGACCGTGCCGTGGCCGCCAAGGAACTTCGTGGCCGAATGCACGACGATGTCGGCACCGAACTCGAACGGGCGAATGAGGTAGGGGGTCGCGATGGTGTTGTCGACGATCAACGGCAAGTTGTTCTCGTGAGCGACGCTCGCAACCTTCTCGATGTCGAGGATGTTGATCTTCGGGTTACCGATCGTCTCCGCGAAAAACAGCTTGGTGTTGGGGCGCACCGCCGCGGCCCACTCGTCGGCGTCATCCTGGTTCTCGACGAAGGTGACCTCGATACCGAGCTTCGCGAGGGTGTACTTGAACAGGTTGTAGGTGCCGCCGTAGATCGACGACGACGAGACGATGTGGTCGCCAGAGCCTGCGATGTTCAGCACTGAATAGGTAACCGCTGAGGATCCGGATGCCACGGCAAGAGCCGCGGTTCCGCCCTCCAGCGCCGCGACCCTCTGCTCAAGAACGTCGGTGGTCGGGTTCATCAAGCGGGTGTAGATGTTGCCGAACTCGGCCAGCGCGAACAGGTTCTGCGCGTGCGCGGTGTCGTTGAAGACGTACGAGGTGGTCTTGTAAATCGGCGTTGCACGCGCGTTGGTGGTCGGGTCGGGCTTGGCGCCTGAATGAACCTGCTTGGTCTCGAACTTCCAGTTAGACATGATGCTCCCTACGGTGAATTCTCTGGCGGGCGGAGAATTCGCCCCTCGGAGGATGAGCCTAGGAACGTTGCTGAACAACAGCAATGGGCGGCGCAATACGGCGTAACGTGACCGCTACTGCTGCCGAAACAGCCACTTCGGCTTGGGCTCGATAATCGGCCGGAACACCCTGCGCACGATCCCCGTCGACAGCAGAATCGAAATTGCGATGCTCGCGAGGATCATCCCGATCAGCCACAGGGCGGGATCATCGACGCCCTCCAGCACACCGGACTCGCGGATCGGGTAGAGCACGAAGGTGTGCAGCAGATACACGTACATCGTGGCCTGACCGAAGTCGGTGAACCAGGTCGACGACCGTGGGGTTAGGGCGAACAGTGCGGCTATCAGGATGACGGCGAAAACGAGGAAGCCCAGCCGGCCGAATCCGGCCCACCACTCGGTCTGCCCGAGCGCCTCGTAGCCCTGGTCGTAGAAGAACCAGCGCGCGAGCCTGAACTCACGAAACGGTTCGATGAATATAAACGTCGCCGCGAGCCAGCCCCCGAGAACGAGAGCGGCCCCGCCCCGGAACCACCACACGACGCTCCCCGCGGCGAGCCATCGATCCATCAGCCCCCACTCGCGCAGTTTCCAGCCGAGCACAAAGAACGGAAGGATGCCGATTGCGCGCGCCAGCGAGAACGTGCTGTCGACGTTCGCGAAGTACCCCACCCCCACGGCGACGAGCACCGCCCAGACCAGGGGCCACTTCACGAGCGCGAGGTAGGGCAGCACGAGTCTGAAGATCGCCAGCGCGAGCAGAAACCACAGCGTCCAACTAGCGGTCGTCGGGTTGAAGTCGATCTGGCCGACGGCGAAGTATTTCACGACAGACCAGATGAACTCGAAAATCAGGTAGGGCAGAACGATGTCGGTGATGACCTTGGTCATCTGCTGCCGGTTGGGCGGATCCGACTTAGAGAAGTAGCCACTGATGACGGCAAACGCAGGCATGTGGAACGCGAAAATGAACAGGTAGATCGACAGGGCGGGGTCGAACTCCGCGGTCAAACGCTGGATTCCGTGGCCGATGACCACGAGAGTGACGCAGATGAACCGCGCGTTGTCCCAGTACGGAACGCGCGGCTTAGCAGGTGGCGTCGTCGGTTTTGCCGTGGCTGCACCCGTTGTATCCGTCATCCGCACTACCTTACCGGCGCTATTTTTGACTTATGACAGCCAAGCGCGCAGTAGTGACCGGGGCGAGTTCGGGAATCGGTGCTGCGACGGTGCGCCTGCTTTGCTCCCACGGCTGGGACGTGGTCGGAGTTGCCCGCCGTGCCGATCGACTCGAGGCGCTCGCCGCCGAGACCGGGGCGCAGGTATTCGTCGCCGACGTCACGAAACAAGCCGAGGTGGATGCCCTGCGCGACTACCTCGTAGCGACCGGCCCCATCCATTCCCTCGTCAATAACGCGGGCGGCGCGTTCGGGATGGCCAGCGTCGAGGACTCTGACCCGGACGACTGGCAGCGCATGTTCGACGTCAACGTGCTCGGCACGAAGCGCGTCACGAGTGCGATGCTGCCGCTGCTGCGGGCCGGCGTCGAGCCGGGATCGAGCGCGGACATCGTCATGATCACCTCCATCGCTGGCCACATCGCTTACGAAGGCGGCGGCGGATACAACGCGGCGAAGTTTGCCGAGCACGCGATGACGGCGGTGCTCAGGCTGGAGCTCGCGGGCGAGCCGATCCGGGTCATCGAGATCGC
>JANOED010000084.1:0-3092 GCA_031413035.1 Leifsonia sp.
TTGATCGAGCTCACGCAGGCTGAAGTCGCGAAGGTTGCGAGGCAAGTCGGCGCTCGCGATCTGGTTGTTCAGCGACTCCCGTGCGGTCGGCAGCCCGGGCGGCGCTGCCTGCTCGTGCACGCGTAGTTGGGCACGCGCGAGACGATCGGCGATGTGTGCCACCAGCCAGGGCCGGCGGCTGATCTGAGCAAGTGCACTAGTCCCCGGGAGGCGTTCGAGAACTAGCCCAGTGCGCCCGCGGTGGCGAACTGTACCGATGAGTCGAGGTGCCCCCGCGTGCCCGGCGATTGCCGTGAGGATCGCTGCCTCGCCGAGTGTGCCGGTGGGCTCCGAGCGGTAGAGCTTGATGACGGCATCCGGGGGATAGTCGAAGACTTCGGCCTCACGGCCCTCTCCTACTAGGGCACCGATTTCCCTCATCCGTCCGGCGCTATCGTGCTGGCTTGCGCCCATGGACCCGCTCCGCAATTCCCGCCTTCAGACGCTCAGCTTCAACGATCTCGAATCCAGCGGAGAGCACTAGGGGCACGGAACGCCGAGTCAGGTGCTCGCCCGAGGTTCGAATAGTCACCTGCTCGATCAGCCACTGTCCGGCGAATATCGGCGGCCAGGTGCTGCCGACGTGATCGAGGAGCAGGAGGCGCCCGTCAGGAACGAGCACCCGATACATCTCTGCGATGGCCGCTGCGGGGCTCGGGATCGCGCAGAGCGATAGGGCGCACACCACGGTGTCAAATGCGGAATCCCCGAAGGGAAGCGCTTCAGCGTCAGCGACTCTCAGGTCGACCTGCCGATTCAGTTCGGTGGCGCGCATCCGAGCGATCTCGAGCATTGCTGGGCTGAGGTCAACTCCAGTCACGTCTAGGTGCTCGGGGTAAAACGGGAGATTTCGTCCGGTACCAATTGCAACCTCAAGGATCCGTCCGCGCGCCCGTACGCCCAGCCACTCGCGACCGCCTTTCATCAGGCCGGCATCGACGGACGCGATCTTCTCGTCGTAGTGCTCAGCGGCCCGATTCCACGCGCGAAGCGAGCGCTTCGTTGCATTACTGGAGGTGGTCATTGAGCTCTCCTTCTCCTGAGCGTTCGCTGTGGTGTTCGACAAGACCGGACTCGTGTTCGATTCCCGGGAGCGGGTCGGAAGGAGTGCTTGATGTTGCCGCGTGAATCACGCCAGCGATTGCATGGCGGACGCGCATCGGCGCCCGGTCAGGGTTCGGCTGGCCGGCGTCGAGCCATGCGTTGATCGCCTCGATCGCGACAGTTGGCGCCAAAGCGGCTGCCCACGCGGCCCAGGCGGGATCGCTCACAACGCCAGCAATCTGTCGATGGGCGATCGCAGTGATCTGAGATCTGAAGTGCTCAGATAGGCCGCTGAACTCGGGCTCACGCGCGGAGTGCACAAACAGGAGCTTGTATCCCGAGGGGTCGGCGGTCGCTGCCGCGATCAGGCCATCCACGCTCGCGTCGCTGAATCCTCCACGGGGCTCGTGAAGGTGTTGTCCCAGTACGGAACAGTACCGGTCAAGGGCGGCACGGTAGAGGTCAGACTTTGACTCGAAGTGTCGGTATAGGATCACTCGGCTTACCCCTGCCTCTGCGGCCACGTCGTCAAGCGACGTAGCCGAGAAACCCAAGCGGGCAAACGTGCGGGTCGCTGCCGCGAGGATCTGCTCGCGGCGTTGAACCCGGGGTAGCCGTGTTGGCGTGGACATGTGAGTCGTCCCTCGATGTGTATACGGAGCAATGTATACGCGCGAGTCAACAAAAGCAAGGAACTCATACGACAAAACGCCCTCCCGAAGGAAGGCGCTCTGTGTGGTTCACACTGTCGGGGTGGCGGGATTCGAACCCACGACCTCTTCGTCCCGAACGAAGCGCGCTACCAAGCTGCGCCACACCCCGATCGCCCGCCCCACCAAGTACTGGAGGCGAACCTGATCAAGAATAGCCGATATCTCCTGGGGTGAGCGTCACGACGACGGCCTCGGGCGGGCAGGCAAACCGAACTGGTGCGTAGACGGAAGTGCCGATGCCCGCACTCACGTTAAGCAATGCGGCGTGCCGAGCATGATGCCAGACACTCACTCCCTGAGCTTGCTCGCGAGGAATGTCACAATTCGTGACGAGCGGCGGCAATCCGGGGATCCGTACCTGACCGCCGTGGGTGTGCCCCGCGAAGATGACCTCAGCGCCGTTGGTGACGAAAGCATCCAGAACCCGGCGATAGGGTGCGTGAGTCAACCCGATGGCGACCGGTTCGGGGCCTTTGCGGTCGTCTTGCCAGCCGAAATTCTCGCGCATTTCCTCGACAAGCATGGGCAGACGATCGAGACGGTCCCACCCGCGGTGAGCGTCGTTGACGCCGAAGAACTCCAGCCGAGATCCGCGCAGCTCAAGCGCGTGCGCCGCATTGTTGAGCGATAGCCAGCCGAGCGACTCTTCGAAGTAGTGCTCAAGAGCCTTCGTGTCGAGCGTCGTCGCGCGTGTGGAGCGGCCGGACGGCCCGCTGAAGTAGCTGAATGGATTCTTGAATTCGGGGCCGAAGTAGTCGTTCGATCCGTTCACGAAGACTCCGGGGATCCCGCGGAATGGCTCGAGCGTATATTCGAGCGCTTCGAGGGCATCCGGGTGACCGAGGTTATCGCCGGTGTTGACGATAAGGTCTGGCTCGATCGACACCAACGAGCGCACCCATTCCTGCTTGCGGTGCTGCCACGAGGCAAGGTGAAGGTCGGCGAGGTGGAGCACCGTGATTGGCTTGGCGCCCGGGTCTAGCACCGGAAGCCACTCGTGCCGGATGGTGAAGCGATTGCGCTCGATGAGCGCACCCCACGCGAATGCCGCGGCGCCGACGGCTGCCACCGCAGCAAGTGCGGTAGCAGCCGGGCGCGCGCTGCGGCCTACGGGCACGCGAGCTTCGACACGGTCAGCGTTACGGGTACTCCGGGAACCACAAGTGCGCCGGGAGCCGGACTCGATGCCGAGACCTTGTCGATGCGTGGGTCGGCGGGAAGGGTACCGACGGGCAGAACGGCGCACGTCTCAGTGACGTCGTTGTAGCCTTCGCTGTTCAACTCACCCTGAGCCTG
>JANOED010000085.1:0-8175 GCA_031413035.1 Leifsonia sp.
GGATCGCAAACTTCATGGGGAGGTGCCCTGACAAGATAGGGGGATGAGCAAGTCCACCCATTCAAACACTCTCGCGGGGTGGCGGGAATGGGTGCAACTGCCGGATGTTGGCATCCCGTGGATCAAGGCAAAGCTCGACACCGGCGCTCAGACGTCGTCGCTCCACGCTTACGCGATCAAGGAATTCACCCGCGATGATGCCGACTGGGTGCGATTCACGGTGCGCCCATGGCAGGAGTCCATTGAAGACGAGGTTGTCGTCGAGTGTCCCGTGCACGACAGGCGACGAGTTCGCAGCTCGTCGGGCCACGTACAAGACCGGTTCGTGGTGCTCATGCGCCTGGTTCTTGTCGACCGTGAAGTGCTTGCCGAGGTCACCCTGAGCAACCGCGACCAGATGGGTTTTCGCATGCTCATCGGCCGCGAAGCGCTACGACACGGGTTTGATGTGTCGTCGGCGAGGTCGTTCCTCGGCGCGCGCGCACCCAAGTCGACTCGGCGCCGCAATCGAGGCGCGAAGCGGAGCTAGGCCAGCGCGAGCATAGCGCCCGCGGCTATCGCAAGCACCAGCCCGACGTACTGCAGCACAGCGATCCGCTCCTTGAGCACGATCGCGGCGAGAAGGATTGTGCCTGCCGGATACAGCGCAACGAGCACCGCCATGACGCTCAACTCGCCGAGCCGCAATCCCAGGAGCAGTCCGGCATTCGCCACGGCATCAAGCACGCCGCAGCCGATTGCGAGCAAGAGTCCAGTGCGCCATGCCCCGTGCGCGGGCCCAGTGCCACGTCGCCACGCGATCAGCGCGAGTACGCCCACCAGAGCGAACATGATGGTCGCGTTGGTTGCACGGTTGACGACGAGAGGTACGAGGCCCGAGTCATCCGGCGTCGCATCGATCAGAATAAGAAACACTCCGATCGCGACCCCCGAGCCGATCGCCATGAGCACACCCTTAAGGCTCGGCCGAACGGCGCCCCGCTCAGGCACGAAGCCCACGAGCACAATCGCGACTAGAGCGAACGCGAGGGCGACGTAGCCGAGCACGCCGAGTCGCTCGCCGCCGATCAGCCCGACCGTCAGGGGCACGATCGCCGAGACCACAGCAGTGAGCGGTGACAGGATGCTCATCGGCCCGATCGCGAGGCACGCATACAGCAGTCCGACGGCGATGGCGCCCGCGATTCCGGATGCGACGCCCAGCACCACAGCCGACAACGACCACACGCCGCCCACGATGGGCAGCGCGGCACCAAAAACCACGAGGCCTGTCGCCGCGACCAGAGCGGTGACGAGGATCGCGCTCATCCGGCGGGCCGCGAGTCCGCCGAGAAAGTCGGCCGCTCCGAAGATGAGGGCGCTGGTCGTTCCGACGATGACGGTGAGCATCCGTCTACCGTAATCGGCCCGCGGCCCCTTCCCCGCCAAGAGTCGAATTCCCAGTAATGTCTCTAGCGTGACCACCAAGGAGCCCGAGCACCACACACCGATCATCGCCGACTCCGACTCAGATAACACAGCAAGTCCCGGCCTGTTCAGCAATACCGTGGTCACCCTGCCGCCCTACCGCATCAAGTGGCTCGCTCGACTGATGTACGGCAATGCGTTCGAGTTTCTGGTGATCGCCGTCATCATCGCCAACGCTGCGGCGCTCGCGGTTCTCACCTATGCCGACCTCGACCCGGCGGTGCAATCGATTGCCACCGCTGTCGATCGCGGCGCCATCATCTTCTACACCGTCGAGGTGCTGCTGCGCATCATCTCGTACGGCCTCAAGCCGTGGATGTTCTTCCGCAACCCCTGGAACGTCTTCGACTTTCTCATCGTTGTCGCCATTCCGTTCCTCGACGGCGGGACCGTCATCTTCAGGCTTGTGCGGCTGTTGCGCATCCTGCGTATCTTCAGGTTCTTGCCCGAGGCGCGCATTCTGATGCTCTCGATGGTCAAATCGGTGGCGCCTCTTGCCAATCTCGCGGTGCTGATCGGCTTTCTCATGTTCATCTACGCCATGGCCGGCGTGTATCTGTTCGGCGCGGCAGTGCCAGAGCGCTGGGGCGACGTGGGCACCGCGATGCTCACCCTGACCATAATGCTCACGCTCGAGAACTTTCCAGACAGCTTCCTGGGCGGGCTTGAGGTCACCCCGATTGCTCTCTTCTACTTTCTTTCTTACATGTTCTTCATTGTGTTCACGGTGCTGAACGTGCTCATCGGCATCGTGCTCAATGCCATGGATCAAGCGCGCGACGAGGTCACGGCAAGTCGCGCTGCAGAGGCGGACCCCGCGGCCAATGGCCAGCCGGATGCACCTGCCGAGCTCGACGCGCTCGCTGCCGAACTCGACGCGGTCGCGAAGGCCGGCACATCGTCGCCAGACCACATCCGACGAATACGAGAAGAAATCGCGAGGCTGAGAACGCCCGTCTAGGGTTGTAGTGGCGCAGGATCTCGATTCAGCGCTACTCGGAGTACGCGCACGAGAGGTCGGCAGTCTCGCCTAAGCTCACCGCATGACCGCTGCTTCCCGCGCCGCTGAACAACTCAGCGTTCTCGAGAAGACCTTCGGGTACTCGAGCTTCCGGGGCCAGCAGGCCGAGATCATCCAGACGGTCATCGACGGCGGCGACGCGCTCGTGCTCATGCCGACGGGCGGCGGCAAGTCCCTCTGCTACCAAATCCCCGCGCTCGTGCGCGAGGGCACCGGCGTGGTCATCTCACCCCTCATCGCGCTAATGCAAGATCAGGTGGATGCTCTGGCCGCCGTAGGGGCACGCGCGGCGTTCCTCAACTCAACACAGGGGCCCGAGGAACGCTCCCGCGTCGAGGCGGCGTTCATTGCCGGAGAGCTGGACCTGCTGTATCTGGCGCCAGAGCGGTTGCGCGTGGCATCCACCACTGAGCTGCTCGATCGGGGCACGATCGCGTTGTTCGCCATCGACGAAGCGCACTGTGTCTCGCAGTGGGGTCACGACTTCAGGCCCGACTATCTGCAACTCTCCGTGCTGCACGAGCGTTGGCCGACCGTGCCGCGCATCGCGCTCACAGCGACCGCGACGGAGGCGACGCGCAAGGAGATCGCGCAGCGGCTCGACCTGACCCAGGCGCGGCAGTTCGTCTCGAGTTTTGACCGGCCGAACATCCAATACCGAATCGAGGGCAAGGCGCAGCCGCTTCAGCAGTTGCTCTCGCTGATTCGCACCGAGCACGCCGGCGACGCGGGCATTGTGTACTGCCTGTCGCGGGCATCCGTGGAGAAGGCCGCCGAATTTCTGGTCGAGAATGGCGTGCCCGCGCTGCCGTATCACGCAGGTCTCGACGCGCGGGTGCGATCGAGCAACCAGAGCCGCTTCCTGCGCGAAGAGGGCATGGTCATGGTCGCGACGATCGCCTTCGGCATGGGCATCGATAAGCCTGACGTGCGTTTCGTCGCCCACCTCGATCTGCCCAAGTCGGTCGAGGGCTACTACCAGGAGACTGGTCGGGCCGGGCGTGACGGCCTGCCCGCGACAGCCTGGCTCGCCTACGGGCTGCAAGACGTGGTGCAGCAGAGGCGGATGATCGACACTTCGACAGGCTCAGTGCAGGCCAGTGCTGGGGAGAACCTCGCCCACCGCCGCAACCTCACCGCACACCTCGACGCGATGCTCGCCCTGTGCGAGACGATCGAGTGCCGGCGCGTGCAACTGCTCGGTTACTTCGGGGAGCAGTCCACAGCTTGTGGCAACTGCGACACCTGCCTTTCGCCGCCCGAGACCTGGGACGGCACGATTCCCGCGCAGAAGCTGCTGTCGACGGTGGTGCGCCTCAAGCGTGAGCGCAACCAGAGCTTCGGCGCCGGGCACCTCATCGACATCCTGCTCGGCAAGTCGAACGACCGGGTTCAGCAGCACAGCCATGATGAGCTCTCCACGTTCGGTCTCGGTCAGGAGCTCAGCGACCAAGAGTGGCGCGGTGTCGTGCGGCAGTTGCTCGCCCAGGGCTTCCTCGCGGTGCAGGGCGAGTACGGCATCCTCGTGCTGACCGATGCATCAGCGACCGTGTTGTCCGGCTCCCGCAAGGTCATGCTGCGCAAGGAGGCCCCTCGTCGATCGAAGGCGGCTAAGCGGGCCATCGCTGCCGACCTTCCGGGCGAGGCCGTCGACCTCTTCGAGCGGCTGCGCTCGTGGCGCGCAGGGGAGTCGCGCGAGCAAGGGGTTCCTGCCTACATCATCTTTGGGGATGCCACGCTGCGAGGCATCGCGGTCACTCGCCCCACCACGCTCGCCGAGCTCGGGCTCATCTCGGGTGTCGGCGAGAAGAAGCTGGAGCAGTACGGCGTGGCGCTGCTCGGGGTGGTCGCGGCAGGCGAGTAGGCGTCCCCTGATTCCAACAAGTTCGGGGCGGCTTTTTTGCACGAAACCACCAATGCGAGATGGTGCCCGGTCCGACGCATTTGGTGCCTCCCCACGGAGAACTATGCCGTCCCGGAGGCTCCCCGTACCGTAGCTTCCATGAGCCAGACTGTCGACCGCACCTCGAACTCTCCTGCGACCACGACCGCGCATCCGGTCGTCGATGTCGCGGCCCTCGGCGAGCACCTGATGGGCCACTGGGCCGAGACTCGGCGCGCCTCTCGCGCCTTCGCTGCGACCGCCCCGCTCAAGCGCATCGAGGGTCAGACTATGGCCGAGCACCGCGCTCGCGTGCTCGAGCAGCTGCACCTTCTGGTCAAGAACGGGGCCGTTCACAAGGCGTTCCCCAAGTCAGTGGGCGGCGAAGAAGATGCCGGCGCCAACATCGCCCAGTTCGAGGAGCTCGTGCTCGCTGACCCGTCGCTTCAGATCAAAGCCGGCGTTCAGTGGGGTCTTTTTGGCGCGGCGGTAATGCATCTCGGCACCGACGAGCATCACAAAAAGTGGCTTCCCGGCATCATGAGCCTCGAGATCCCTGGTGCGTTCGCGATGACCGAGACCGGCCACGGTTCGGATGTCTCGGCGATCGGCACCACGGCTACCTTCGACGAGGCGACCGACGAGTTCGTCATCAACACCCCGTTCCGCGCAGCGTGGAAGGACTACCTCGGCAACGCGGCGCTCCACGGAGAGGCGGCGGTTGTGTTCGCGCAACTCATCACCAAGGGTGTCAACCACGGCGTGCACGCGTTCTACGTGCCGATCCGCGACAAAGAGAAGAGCTTCCTGCCCGGCATCGGTGGCGAGGATGACGGCCTCAAGGGCGGCCTGAACGGCATCGACAACGGCCGTCTGCACTTCACCGATGTGCGTGTTCCTCGTCTGAACCTGTTGAATCGGTTTGGCAATGTCGCCGAAGATGGCACCTACAGTTCGCCGATCGAGAGCCCAGGACGCCGGTTCTTCGCGATGCTCGGCACTCTGGTTCAGGGCCGTGTCTCCCTCGACGGTGCGGCCGTCGTGGTCAGCAAGCTCGCGATGACGATTGCACTCGCCTACGGTTCGCAGCGCCGCCAATTCACTGCGGCGAGCGATACCGAGGAGGAGGTCATCCTTGACTATCAGCGTCATCAACGGCGCCTGCTGCCGCGCCTAGCCCAGACCTACGCGATGTCGTTTGCTCATGAGGTGTTTCTGCACAAGTTCCACGACGTGTTCTCCGGAGCCCACGACACCGACGCCGATCGGCAGGATCTCGAAACCCTCGCCGCAGCGCTCAAGCCGCTGAGCACCTGGGCCGCACTCGACATCATTCAAGAGGCTCGGGAGGCGTGCGGTGGCCAAGGCTTCCTCGTCGAGAACCGGCTGACCAGCTTGCGCGCCGACATGGACATCTATGTGACCTTTGAGGGTGACAACAACGTGCTGCTCCAGCTCGTCGCCAAGCGCTTGCTCACCGACTACTCAAAGAAGTTTGCACACGCCGACGCGGGGGCACTGGCATCCTTCGTCGCCGATCAGGTCGGGGATGCCGCGCTGAATCGCACCGGCCTACGCAAGCTCGGGCAGTCCATCGTCGACTGGGGTTCGACAGCTCGCAGCGTCGGATACATCCGCGACACCGACTCGCAGCGCCAACTGCTGACCGACCGGGTCGAGACCATGGTTGCCGAGATTGCCGGGCGCCTGCGGTCGGCGAGCAAGCTTCCCAAGATGGAGGCCGCTCAACTTTTCAACAGCAACCAAAACGACCTCATCGAGGCTGCCCGTGCGCACGGCGAGTTGCTGCAGTGGGAGGCATTCACGGATGCGCTCGAGAAGATCGAGGATGACGGCACGCGTCAGGTGCTTACCTGGCTCCGCGACCTCTTTGGCCTCGGACTCATCGAGAAGAACCTCGCCTGGTACCTGATCCACGGCCGCATCTCGGCCCAGCGCGCGCAGGCGCTCACCAGCTACATCGACGATCGACTGCTGCCACGACTGCGGGAGCACGCCCTACCGCTGGTTGCAGCCTTCGAGTTCATGCCCGAGCACATCGGTGCGCCGATCGCGCTGGGTGCCGAGAAGGAGCGTCAAGACGAGGCGATGGAGTACTACCGGGTGCTTCGCGAGTCGGGCCTAGCGCCCCTCGACGAGAAGGCGCCCCCGCGCGCGGTCAAGTAGTTTCAGCGCTCTCGAGGTGCTCTTCGCGCCGACCGGTTCCGGTGAGCCTGAGGGTGGCGAGGAAGCCCAGCGCGAGGAATCCTGCGGCGGAGAATGCTCCCAGCCGCGTCGCGTCGCTGAAGGCTTGGCGGGCGTCGGCTGCGACATCCGGATTCTGGGCGTCGAGGCCGGGGATCGCGCTGCCCGCGGAGTCGACCACGGCATCCACAATCTGGGTCGCGACCGCGGGTGGAATCTCTGGCCGCTCGTCGAGCTTGGCCTGCAGCCCCGCGCCGAGGCTCGAGAACAGGATCGTTCCGAGAATCGCGATGCCGAGCGCAGAGCCGACTTGACGGGATGTGCTCTGAGTTCCCGAGCCCTGACCCGACTGATCGAGAGGAACATCCTTGAGTACGACGCTCGTCAGTTGTGCCGTCGCGAGTCCCACGCCGAAGCCGTAGATGAAGATGCCCGGAACGATCTGCCACCACTCCGAGGTGGGCGTGATGCCGATCGCGACAATAACCACGCCCACGATCTCGGCGAGGATGCCGACGCGAACGATCGTCACCGGCGAAACCTTGTTGCCGAAGGCGCCGGCGAAACCGCTCGCGGCGAACGATCCGATCGCGAGGGCCAGAATGATGAATCCGGCCTGCAGTGCGTCATAGCCGAGCACGTTCTGCAACCAGAGCGGTAGCGACAGAATGAGGCCGAACTCGCCGAGCGAGACGATGAGCGCAGCGATGTTGCCGTTGCGGAACGACGGAATGCGTAGAAGCCCGAACGCGAGCATCGTGGACAGTCCAAGCCGCTCCCGACGCCGGCCCCAGAGCACGAACGAGACACCGGCCAAGAGGGTTACGGCAAACACGAATGGGATCGGTGAGATCTCGAGAGTCCAGAAGTCGGGCGGGCTGTCGCTGAGCCACCAGCCGTACGTGCGTCCCTCGATGAGGCCGAAGACGAGGCTCGCAAACAGGATGACGGAGAGGATCGCGCCCACGACATCCACGCGTCGAGGGATGCCCTGCTCGCGCGACTCGTTCACCGTCACGAGGATCCCGATGATGATGATGATGCCGAGCGGCACGTTGATGCCGAATGCCCAGCGCCACGAGAAGTAGGTCGTTAGCCATCCACCGAGCAGCGGCCCGACCGCAGCCATGCCGCCGATCGTGGAGCCCCACACAGCGAAAGCGATCGCGCGCTCGCGACCACGGAAGGTCGCGTTGATGATCGACAGCGAGGCTGTGAGGATCATCGCGCCGCCGACCCCCTGCACCAGTCGGGCGAGGATCAGCAGCTCTCCGGTCGAGGCAAGGGCAGCAAACACTGAGGAGATGACGAAGATCCCGACGCCGATGACCGTGATCAGGCGGCGTCCGTACCGGTCGGCGAGCGTGCCGAACACGAGCAGCAGCGACGCGAAGACGAGCGTGTAGCTCTCCTGCACCCACTGCACCTGAGTCGAGGTGATGCCCAGGTCATCGACAATCGACGGGATCGCCACATTGACGATGGTCGAGTCGACGATGATGAGCGCGACGGCGACGCTGATGAAAACGAGACCGAGCCAGCGAGTCTTTTCGGATGCCACCAAGACAGGCTACGCCCGCCGAGCGCGGGTCAGCGCACG